>JASJDF010000181.1 GCA_030065715.1 Xenococcaceae cyanobacterium MO_188.B19
CTGTAAGGTTGTAGTCATATTTTGTATGATTGCGGTTTAAGGAATGTATGTTTGATGTATGTGTATATCTTAGAGCAATTGTTAACTAATGTAACAAAAATTATCTTATCTATATCATTAGCTTTGCTTATAAAGTTCAATTGAGGAGAAGAGAATCTCGTAAATCTGATTTGCTATCAGAATTCAGAGTCCTAGAAGCCAGCTTAAGACTGAGACAGTGAAGAAGTTTAGTTGTTTTGGGTATCTGCACTCTGATTATGATTGAACGCTCTTTGCGCCTCGGAACCTTGTCGGGGTAAGTCTGAATTAATTGTTTCAAGACAAAAAGCAACATGACTAAGCATACACAAGCTCATATAACTCGCAGTCTGAATAAGAAACAGTCTAGTGCGGTGCTAGAGCAGACACAAAGTCAGATGAAGTACTATATGAGTGCCAAACTGATTGAGCTCGGAGTTAACCCCCAATCAGCTATCTATCGGTGGTCTGTGTCCAACAAAGACGATCAAAAACTCTGGACTCTCAGCGCTTACTGGGATGATTCTAAAGAGAAGTTGCTCTCTGGTCAAATTCCTCTCACTGGGGTTGATTTAATTGACTGTGCCAGAGCTAATGCTGCTTCTGGACTAGAAACTACGGCTAAACTGTGTGGCTATGGCTCCTCCCTTAGTACTTTTCAAGAAGCCTTAAAGCAAGCTGCTCGTCAAATGGGAGTTAAGATTGAATCTCTAAAAGACTTAATAACTCAACCACCCTATCTTATGGGTGATCAAGGCATTGATGTCGCTCCTGATACTGACTGTTGTCTTTAAGTGCTCACAATGAGGAAATCCGATATATATAAAGTTACTAGTAGATGTTGGCTCTTTAGATCACGATATTACAGACCATTTCCCCTCTTTCCCAGAGCTACGCTCGCGCCCCAAGACTGTAAACACCTTTGGTCAACCTGATGGAAGCCAATATGCTCATTATCATGGGTATGCTCCTCAAATTCGCTACGGGTGGTGGATTATGGGAATTAATCTACCAATTTCAAATCTAAATGAGTGACAATCAAGAATAAATAATCAAGCGTCAATTAGATATTGTAAATAGCTCTATATTTAAAAAGGGCTATATTGGTTATAAATACTTTTATAAACCTTTTTCATACAATGTCTTCTGATATTACAGAGCACTTTTTTAATTATTTTTCTTTATCCATTGCTGATACCCCAGAACTTCAGCAAGAAGTTTATAAAATTCGCTATCAGGTATATTGTGAGGAATTAGAACATCAACCTAAAGAAGTATTTCCTAATGAAATGGAACAAGATGTCTATGATTCTCGCTCTATTCATTGTCTTTTGAAACATTTACCAAGCGATCGCTTTATCGGCTGTGTTCGTTTAGTACTATGTAACCTAGAACAATCAGAGGCTCAATTTCCCCTGGAAGAACAATTCCACCATGATTTTGAACTAACTGAAACAGCTTCTTATAATTATGCTGAAATTTCTCGTTTGGCTATTATTGGAGATTTCCGCCAACGTCAGGGAGAAAAAACTTCTTCTGTTAGTTTATTATTTTTTGACAACCAAACTAATTCTTTCTCCATTCCCACAGAGCGACGAGTCTTTTCTTTAGCCTTACTTAGTCTTTATCTTAGTTGTACTAGTTTCCTTATGAATCTCAACATTAGTAATGCTTTTACTATTATGGATACTAGAACATCTAGACAGTTAAAACTTTGTGGACTTCCCTCGTGTTTAATCGGAGATTTTGTCAACTTTCATGGTCAAAAAGCTCCTTTTTTATTATCTCCAACTAATGTCATGAATAGTATGGATCAAGAAATTATGGCTTTATTTAATGCTATACATTCAGATTTAACAACTCAAATTCAAAATCATCCTATGAAGACCAGATATGAGAATCAAATTCTATCAATCCTCTAAAACTCTTCGGTTCCTTATAGTCAGTAAATTCTTACAATAATTGATATTAAATCATTTGATTTAGATATAAAAAAAGAGTAGGGAAATAATTTCTCTACTCTTGATAACATTATTGAGCCTTAATCTTTTAAGAAGAAGGTAATAGTTCTTGTTTTTTCAGTTGAGGTAGAACCTTAACTTTTCCTTCCTCATCAACATCAACTACAGCAGTGTCTCCTTCTCCTAAACGACCAGAGAGAATTTCTTCAGCTAAAACATCTTCTAAAAGACGCATAATAGCTCTACGTAGAGGACGCGCACCATAAGCAGGATTAAATCCTTCCTCGATCAAACGGTCTTTGAACTTGTCAGTAACTTCCAAAGCAATTTCTTGTTCAGTTAGACGTACAAACACTTCTTTGAGCAGGATTTCGGAAATCTCTTTGACTTCTTCTTTGTTTAACTGGCGGAAGACAATGATTTCGTCTAGACGGTTGAGGAATTCAGGACGGAAGTAGTTTTTAAGTTCTTCATTAACCAGAGATTTTATACGATTGTATTGTGCTTCTCCAGCATTTTCTTCAAACTCAAAACCAAGTCCACCACCACCTTTTTCAATAACCTTAGAACCGATATTAGAAGTGAGAATTAGTAGAGTGTTTTTGAAATCTACCGTTCTACCTTTAGCATCGGTTAAACGACCATCTTCTAAAATCTGTAAAAGCATATTGAAGATATCAGGGTGTGCTTTTTCGATCTCATCGAATAACACAACTGTGTAAGGACGACGACGCACTGCTTCCGTTAGTTGACCACCTTCGTTATATCCGACATATCCAGGAGGAGAACCAATGAGTTTAGAAACTGTATGGCGTTCCATGTATTCGGACATATCCAGACGAATCATGGCATCTTCGGAACCGAAGAAATAGGTAGCCAAAGCTTTAGTTAACTCAGTTTTACCTACCCCAGTGGGACCAGAGAAAACAAAACTGGCAATGGGACGATTGGGATTTTTCAGTCCCACTCTAGCCCGACGAATGGCGCGGGAAACCGCTTTAACTGCGTCTTCCTGACCGATAATACGTTGATGGAGTGTGTCCTCCATGTGTAACAGTTTTTCGGACTCAGTTTCAGTAATCTTATTAACTGGTACACCAGTCCAAGAAGCTACAATGTGGGCAATTTCTTCTGCATCTACAGAGGAAGAACCATCACTTTGTCCTTCGGTTTTCTTCGCAGCAGCAATGGAGCGAATTTGCTCTTTAATTGCCATTTCACGATCGCGTAATTCTCCAGCTTTGTCAAATTCTTGAGAACGTACCGCATCGTCTTTTTGCTTGAGAACGTCCCGTAATTCTTTGTCTAACTCCTTCGCTTCTGGAGGTAGTTGGGAGTTGATCAAACGGACTCTAGAGCCAGCTTCATCGATTAAATCAATAGCTTTATCTGGAAGATAGCGATCGCTGATATAACGATCAGATAATTTAGCTGCTGCCTCTAAAGCTTCATCTAAGATCTTGAGTTTATGATGTTGTTCGTAACGTTCCCTTAAACCATAGAGAATTTCGATTGTTTCTTCTACAGAAGGTTCACCCACCATTACTGGTTGGAAACGTCTTTCTAAAGCTGCATCTCGTTCAATGTGCTTGCGATATTCATCGAGGGTAGTTGCACCAATACACTGGAGTTCCCCACGAGCTAAAGCAGGTTTGAGAATATTGGCAGCATCAATTGCTCCTTCAGCAGCACCAGCACCAATCAGAGTATGGACTTCATCAATGACGAGAATCACATTCCCCGCCTGACGAATTTCGTCCATGATTTTTTTGAGTCGTTCTTCAAATTCACCGCGATATTTAGTTCCTGCTACTAGCAGACCAATATCGAGAGTTACAACCCTTTTTTCCTCTAGGATATCGGGAATATCCTTGTTAGCGATGCGCTGTGCTAATCCTTCTGCGATCGCAGTTTTACCAACTCCTGGTTCACCGATCAGAACGGGATTATTTTTGGTTCTACGACCCAAAATTTGAATTACTCGCTCAATCTCTTTTTGTCTACCAACAACAGGATCGAGTTTGCTTTCCAGTGCTAGTTGAGTCAGATTTGAGCCAAATTCATCTAAAGTAGGAGTCTTGTTGCGACCAGGAGAGCTTGAACCTGCTGCAACTTCAGCAGTTTCTCCCAGCATTCTAATCACTTGAGTACGAACTTTAGATAAATCTACGCCGAGATTTTCGAGAACTCTAGCAGCTACCCCTTCCCCTTCTCGGATTAAACCTAGAAGTAAGTGTTCTGTTCCTATATAATTGTGTCCTAATTGGCGAGCTTCTTCTAAAGATAGTTCTAGTACCCTTTTGGCTCTGGGAGTGAAAGGAATTTCCACTGCCACAAAACCAGAACCACGACCAATGATTTTCTCAACTTCAATACGAGCATCTTTTAGATTAACTCCCATTGATTTGAGTACTTTGGCTGCGACTCCAGTTCCTTCGCCAATTAAGCCGAGAAGAATTTGCTCTGTGCCAACGAAGTTATGTCCCAGACGGCGTGCTTCCTCCTGGGCTAACATAATCACCTTAATGGCTTTTTCTGTGAAGCGTTCAAACATGACCTTTATCCATCACCTGCTGCTTGCCCTACGTAATGCTGATTCTAGCACAGGGAATAGGTAGGACTGTTTTCTAATGAGAAAGAAGAAATAAGGAACTAGGAATGAGGCAGTAGATAAAGTTAAAAAAACCTAATAAAGAAGTGTAATTTACTGTTTTTCTGGTAAGTCTAAGCTACCTAGCAGAATTTTTATTTTCCATAAAATCATGAGCGATCAATATGTTTTGGCTCTCGACTTGGGTACAACGGGAAATCGCGCTATTTTATTCAATCGACAAGGAAATATTGTCGATCAAGCCTATCAGGAATTAACTCAATACTATCCCCAACCAGGATGGTTAGAACATGATGCTAGAGAAATCTGGAGAGATACTCTAAGTTGTATTAAACAAGTTATTGCCAAAACTAAGATTAATCCTCATGATATAGCAGCGATCGGTCTCACAGTACAAAGGGAAACTTGCCTATTGTGGGACAAAACTACAGGAGAACCTCTACATAAAGCTATTGTCTGGCAAGATCGGCGCACTGCCAATATTTGTAATGATTTACGTCAACAAGAACAAGCAGAGGTTATACAGCAAAAAACTGGTTTGGTTTTAGATGCCTATTTTTCCGCTACTAAATTACAGTGGCTGATTAATTGGGTGAAACAAAATAAGCCTGAGACAAATTGGGATAATGTGATTGCTGGAACAGTCGATACTTGGGCATTGTGGAACTTAACAGGGGGTAAAGTTCATGCTACAGATATCAGTAATGCTAGTCGTACTATGTTGATGAATTTAGACACAGGCGATTGGGATGAGTCTTTACTAGACTTGTTTGGCATTCCCGCCCATGTAATGCCCAAAATTCAGCCTAGTATGAGTTTATTCGGCTCAACTGCTGCTAATGTAATAGGTTCGGAAATCCCTATCTCCGCTTTATTTGGCGATCAACAAGCAGCTTTATTTGCTCACGGATGCGATCGCCCTGGCTTGCTAAAATGTACCTATGGTACGGGCTGTTTTTTAGTGGCTCAAACAGGAACAAAAGTAACTCACTCCCAACAGCAACTACTATCAACTGTCGCTTGGAGTACCCCCGAACAAATAAACTATGCCTTAGAAGGAGCAATATTTACTACTGGTGCATCTATTCAATGGCTTAGAGATGGCTTAAAACTAATAAGTAGTGCAGCAGAAACAGAAGCTTTAGCAAAATCAGTATCTAGTACGAATGGAGCTTATTTTGTGCCAGCCTTAAGTGGTTTAGGTGCGCCTCACTGGGATATGAACGCTCGCGGAGCATTTTTGGGGCTTACCGCAGGAGTAAAACGAGAACATATTGCAAGAGCCGTCTTAGAAGCTATAGCCTATCAAGTAAAAGAAGTAGTAGAAGCCGTCAACAAAGATAGCGAACAACCAGTATCTTTACTAAAAGTCGATGGTGGGGCAACCCAAAACAATTTTTTGATGCAGTTTCAAGCGGATGCTTTAGGAATTGAAATTGAACGCCCTGTAATTCTCGATGCTACCGCCCAGGGTGCTGCTTTTGGTGCAGGATTGACTGTAAGCTTTTGGGATAATTATCAAGATTTGGTAGCGAGTCGGGGAGTAGATCGGATATTCTCTCCAGGAGAGGGAGCGAGTAGCGCACAGAGTAATTATGCTACTTGGAAAAGAGCCGTAGCAAGAGCTAAAAATTGGATTGAGTAAATTGGTTAATTGTTGTTAGTTGTTGGTTGACTGTTGAATGCTATCAAGATATTGGGTAATCTTCAGGTTTTTTATGCATAGATTTTTTATCAGATAATAATTTATCTTAATGTCATTTAATTAGTCAGTGCAAAACAAACCAGATTCAGCTCAGAATAAGCTGGTAATCGACACTACTTAAATTTTCTTACTTTTGCAGAATAATCTTGGGGTTTCAGGTTACGCAGAATATCTAGTAGAGTTTTTCTGAAACTATTTGGTAAGTAGGATAACAAAATACCAAAATAGACACGGGATGATTTACCAAGAATTTGAGATGATTTTTGCAGTAGTTCTCTTCCTCTTGTTGATTCACCCTTTTCAATTAATCTTATCCCTAACCCCTGTTGAGTGGAGGCTAATTTGTTCATTCTCAATACTTCTAATTCTGGTTGAGAAAACTCATAACTATCAATACAAAAAGCTTTTGCTGAGAGAAAATGAATATCTTGTTTAAGACTGGTTTGTCCCCCATGAAATCGATATTCCATCAATAATTCGGGGAGAAAATAACCCTGATATCCAGCAAGGGCGATTCTAACCAGTAAATCGAAATCCTCGCAACCATCAGCTTCAGGGCGCATATAGTCAATTTCTGCCAAACATTGACGACGGAATAAGGTAGAACCTACCTGTAAACTCTGTTTGATAAAAGTTTCTTCAATTAAATTCGGTATTATTCCTGATTGAAGCTTATCTTTCCCCCATCTTGCCGAATTTTCTCTAGTTGCAGCTTCATCCCTAATACTATCAGCATTAATAATCCAATGATCGGTACAGACAAAATCCGCTTCTGGACTAGTATCCAGTATTTGTACAGTTTTAGCCAAAAACTCTGGCGCGATCGCGTCATCATCATCAAATTTAATAAAATATTCTCCTGTTGCAGCAGTAAATCCAGAACGCATATTTTTGCTACGTCCAATATTTTGAGGATGCTGGATATAGCGAATTCTACTGTCTTGATATTGACTAACTACCTCTGCTGTATCATCAGAAGAAGCATCATCACAAATAATTAGTTCATAATCATTATAACTTTGATTTAAAACACTATTAATTGCATATTGAAGATAGTGACAACGATTGTAAGTAGGAATACAAACACTAACTTTAACCATAAATAATCATTCTTTTATAAGACTGATGTAAGAATTATATTAATAATGTTTTGTACCATCAGGCATAATTGCCCCTTGGAGCATAGTACTTTTAAAAATAGCTTCATTAATATTAGCTCCCTGTAAATTAGCTCCTCTTAAATCTGACTTTGTAAGATTAGCTCCCCTTAGATTGGCATTACTTAAGTTAGCTTGTTTTAAATCTGTATAACTTAAATTTGTTCCTCTCAGAGTAGCATCTGTTAAATTAGTATTTCTTAAATTGCTATAACTAAGATTAGCCCAACTTAAATTACTAGCAATAAATTCAGCTTCCGCTAAATTAGCAGCGAATATATAGGATTTATTAAAATAACTGCCTATAGCTTTAGTACGATAAAAGTTAGTTTTGTAAGCAGATACTCCAGATAATTCAGCTTGAAAAAGATTTCCATAACTTAAATCAGATTCGTTGAGATTAGCTTCCAACAGATTAGCTTCATTCAGATTAGTTCTATTGAGTTTTGTAGCCGTTAAATTTGCTTGATATAGGTCAATATTTCCCATAGAAGTACCAATTAAATTAGCCTCGCTAAAATTTACCCTATTGGCTTGTGCATAGCGTAAATCTGCGCCAATTAAATTAGCTCTTTGTAAGTTAGCATTAACCAGATAAGCTTGACTAAGATTAGCATTACTCAAATTTGCTTCTAACAGACAAGCCTCAATCAATTCTGCTTTTGCTAAATTAGCAGTAGCCAAATTAACTTCACTCAATTCTGCGTAGCACAGATTAGCACCTTCTAAATCAGTTTTTGCTAAATTTACCCCACTTAGGTTAGCTGCTTGTAAATCTGGTGACAAACTAAGATGATTATCTCGCCACTTAGTCCAGCGTTCTCCTCCCTGTTTGAGTTTAGTCAGGTGTTCTACGTTTGCCATTAACTCCTACCTCAATCTCGCTATCTCTTTCTTAGTTTATTATCTCTCGATCGTGAGATTAATAGCTCAAGAATAATAGCTAAATTTCTATTCATTTTTGCCACCAGAAGTAATATCTCTGCCCGCAACACTCTCTATTGCAGCCAAAGCAGCAGCAGAACCAGCCATAATATCTCTTTCTTCTCCTCCTAAGTATAATCTGCCAAAACTACCGATCGCGGATACTTGAAGTATATTTATTAAAGCAGCCTTTTCCGCTTCATTGGCAGCCAAAGCGGCATAAGCAGCAGGTTGTACCTCTAAAACGTATAAAGTTTGTCCCTCTAATAATAATTGTCCTCTACGATTGCGATTAATTAATTGAGCTTGATATCCGTCAATATTCCGAATTATCTGCGAAGAAACTACTTTCGGCTTGAGAGAATCTCTTTGACTTACTCCCAAAGCTTGCAAAATTGCTCTCCCTGCTGCTTTTACCTCTCCTTGCTTATTAGAATGAATTTCCAATAAACCATATAGTCTTTCTACAAACTGTACCCCAGGACGCACTACAGCAGATTTGAGTGCAACATCCGTAATGCGGTTAATTTCAATCCCTGGAGATATTTCAATCCATAGAGAAGCATCCCCTGGTAAGGGTAGAAATCCTAAAGCTACCGTACCGATATAAGCAGCGTGTTGTAATTGTAAGCGGTCTAAATAGACGTAGCTACGTAATTCGACTCCCAAAATTTCTATCCCCTTTAGCAATGGAGTGATGTAACATATTCCAGCTAATCAAGGATAGGGTCAATTGTAAAGCAGTTTTCCATTGGACTTCTTGCCTAAATCTTAAAAACCTTGGTTTGGTTAAGTGGTAAGTATTGAGTAGTATTCAAAATTATTTTTTATAAATCGCGATCGCCATTTTTCAAATACAACTATCCTTCCATAGCATCATCATTATCTTCTTCGCGAAAAACCTTTTCAATGATGCGACGATTTTCAATCTGTAAACCTCTAACTTCACTTTGCATTTCTCTCATATCACTTTGCATTTCTCTCATATCACTTCGCATTTCTCTAATTTCCTGATTCATTTGTCCCATGACTCTCATTGAATCGGTAAAAATAGTAGCTAATTCTCCCATCTGTTGTGATACTGTATCCACTCTATCGGTTAAATTATCAATTTTTCTAGTATTGCTGTGAGTAAGCTTAATAGTTGTTTCTAGCAACTTTTCCATTTGGGTGATTCTTTGTTCTGGAGTCATAAACGTATTAATATTTAATATTATTTTTTATTTTACTAAAAAATGCGATCGCCAATTATAGTCCTAATCTAATTTTGTTCAGCTATATTTCTCAAAACAAAAGGCTGAACGAAAGTTCAACCTTTATTTTAAGATCGTGGAAAATAACTTTTGCTTCCGATAGGAAGTTAATAACCTCAATTCGTCAGTTAACTCATTCCTCAACAGAATCATCATCTTGAAAAACCCTTTGGATAATCCGACGATTTTCAATTTGCATTTGCCTTATATCACGCCCCATTTATCTCATAGCTTCCTAGATCTGTCCCAGTAGAATCAACATAATAAACCTTATTGGCTAAAATCAAATTTCTCAAACTCTACAAAAATTATGGCGATGGGACTTTTGCAGGATTCTGTAAACAACAATTAAGAAAACAACGCTGGCAAATTAACGATACTATTCG
>JASJDF010000182.1 GCA_030065715.1 Xenococcaceae cyanobacterium MO_188.B19
TGAAAGATTTTTTTGGGACTCGATCCATCCTTCTACAGCAACCCACAAACTTATAGGAAATTTTGCTTTAAATGCACTAGAATCTCACTTTCAAACCACATCTTCTGTACCAGAGCCTAAATCATTATTAGCTTTAGGACTGATAGTGATAGCTTCGTGTTGGAGTTTAAGAAACAAGATTAAATAGGATTTGTTATTAATTAATCAGTTAAAAACCAAAATTTTGCTGCTTAGTAGTCTTTACAACTTCAGAAGAAATATTAAATATTTTTTGTACTGCAATAGCTTGACTTTGAGGCATTTGACCATACATAAAAACCCAAGGTAATTCAGAATTAATTAGGGTTTTAAACCAATTTAAAATGTAGGGACTTCCATAGATAATTAAACCTATTACTTGTTCTTGTTGTAATAGTTGTTGATAGATATCTTGGGCTTTACTGCTCAAACCTGCTGTACCGCGAAAAGGATTGCCTCGGATAAATATTTGTAATAGAGTTTTGTTTTTATTTAATAAAATGCAGTCTAGACTATGAGCATCTAAAACTTGGGTTTTATAGCCTAGTTTTTCAGGAATTGTAATAGCAGGACTGCAAATATTAAGAAAGTTACTATTTAAAAGGTTATCAGTGATTACTAAATTTCTGAGATATTGATTTTCAGAGATTTTTAAGGGGAAATTACCATTAGATTGGGCAGAATATTTTAATATTTCTGTAACTGTTTGAGTCCCTTTAGTTTCGGATATTTGACTTGAAAAATTGAAATTATTTGAGGCATTAAAATTATTTTCTACCTTCTCTTTTGCTTGTTTGATTCGCTTTAAAGATTTATGAATTCTAGCTTCACTAATGCGTCCCGATTCTACTGCTTGTAAAATTGATTTAATAGCTATTTCAGGATCGTCTGGCATTAATAACACATCTGTTCCTGCTTCCACTGTCATAACTGCAACTTCAGCAGGAGAAGCATATTTAGTAATTCCCCCCATAATCAAAGCATCGGTAACAATTAAACCTGTGAAGCCTAATTCTTCTCTAAGTTTTTGAGTCAAAATATAAGGAGATAAAGTAGCAGGATAATTTTTATCCCAAGCAGAAATTAACAGATGTGCTGTCATTACACTATCTACTCCCTCAGCAATAGCACTTTTAAAGGGTGGAATTTCAACGGAAGCCAAGCGAGAATCAGAGTGAGAAATAGTAGGTAACTCTAAATGGGAGTCTGTAACCGTATCTCCATGTCCAGGAAAATGTTTAGCCGTAGTCAGGATCGGATGCTGTTGCGCTCCTTTAATAAAAGCTGTGGTAAGCTTACTCACTATTTCGGGATTATCTCCAAAAGCGCGGATATTAATTACAGGGTTATCGGGATTATTATTAACATCTACCACAGGAGCTAGTAACCAGTTAATCCCTGTTGCGACTGCTTCTTGGGCTGTAATTGCACCCATTTGATAAGCATAGTCACAAGCGAGAATTATATCTTTTTTGGCAATAGCACTTAATGCCATGGGAGGGGGAAACCAAGTCGCACCAGGAAATCTCTGTCCTACTCCTTCCTCAATATCCGCAGCAATAAACAATGGTGTGGTTGCCCAAGACTGCAACTGCTGCGTCTTTAAGGATAGTTCTGCTGCACTACCTCCTAAGAGGATTACTCCCCCCAAATTCAACTCTTTAAGCCATCTTTGCAAGGTAGCATTATCTGCTTCCCATTGAGGATGGCGAATTTGACGATCGAACAAATGACCAGTAGTACGCACTACAATCATCTGTCCAATTTGTTGTTTAAGAGAGGAGTTAGTCAAAGTAGTTAGCAGTTAGTGGTTAGTCCTAAAGGATTCCTAAAGGATATATGCGTAGCGGTATCCCCTTGCGGGACACCTTCGGATATGGTTAATGGTTAGTCAATCAATTATCAATAATTTCTTCCTTTTGTTTTCTATTGCGACTAATTTCATTCAACAGATGCACCATCTTATCCCCTCTTTCTAGAGAACGATCTTCCGTGAAAGTAACTTCTGGAGCACGTTTAAGGCGTATTCTATGACCTAATTCTTTTCTCACAAATGCTTGAGAAGAACGCAATCCTTCCATAGTTTCCGCTCTAGCTTCTTCTGTACCATAGATGCTGACAAATATGGTAGCGTGTTGCAAATCACCAGATAAATCTACATCAGTAATGCTTACCATTCCAGCACCAACGCGATCGTCCTTGATACCATTAAGTAACATTTGACTGACTTCTCGCTTGATCAGTGAAGCGACACGAGATACACGACGACTATTAGCCATACTCTTCCTCCCTATTACCACTCTAAATTGTAACCATATATCAAAGTGTATAGGTATCTAAATCCAGATTAATTTAGATTCGATTTACTGATTTTTAGCTATAATAACCAAATTCAAGATATTTTCACTATTTAAGTGAGGCTAAGCATTCAGATCGAATATTTGAAATATCTGCAAGACAAGCTTTTTCAGCTACTAAATTTTTATTAGAGTTACAACAAAATACAGACATTGAACTTTCTGATATGGCTAGTATTGAGGCTCTAGCGAAAGAAGTATTAGGAAATAAATGGGAAAAAAAAACTACAGAAACAAACTAAAGAAGATTTACAAGAAGAAGCATGATATCTTTGGGAAGATTCTGGGTTCGATCAGTAAACTATTACTCAATCAAAAATTCCTGTTATTGGCTTAATTGATACTTATCTTGATTTTAGCCCTGAAAAAATTGCGGATTTAAAACCGAGAGGCTATCAGGATGCAAAAATATGTTTAGACTCAATTTTAGATACTCTAATTACGCTTAGACAACAACGTCAGGTACAGAATGATCTTTTGAATTCGACTCAAAGATTATTGAATGATGCACCATTATAAGGCTGGTTAATATTTAATTGCTGCTTATTTAAAATAATATACTTTGGTTGTAAATAGGCAAAAAATAGCTAAAAATCAAGAAAATTTTATTTTAATAATTCAACTTTAAAGATATTTTCTTTGGGTCTTTGGGAAGTCTTCAATTCCCATTCAATAGCAGCCAGGAATGTGTCTGCGGAATTGGTTTCTACCACATCTACACCCCATTCTCCAGGCTGCAAAGAAGTAGGAGAAGTGCTTATTACTGGACTGGTTTTCTTGCCTGCCAAAATTAGAATATCATGGGTAATTTGATTATCAGATTTTTGGGTTTGCCTTTTGTTTAAAAGAATTTGACCACAAATTTCTCCAATTTCTTTAGGCATAAAATTATCTGTTGGAAATAGAATTTCAACAACCCAATGAGGATTATCAATTAGACTACAACTAACATTATCGTGGGATTTTAGACCATCAATAAAGATTTGAGCAAATTCTTCTCGATTCAAAGGCGGAAATTCATCTTCAGATAGGTTGAAATTATGAGCAAGTAACATTCTCCCTGTTGTTTGTTGGTTCATTACTATTTCTAAATTTAAAAGATATTATTTGTACCTAATTCCTGCTTCAGTGAAGCGACGAAGAACTTCAGCTAAGCGATCGCAATCTGCAATAAGACTTACTCTCACATAGCCTTCCCCTGCTTCTCCAAAGGCATTTCCTGGGGTGACAACGACCCCCGTATTTTGGAGGACATCGAGAGCAAATTCCGTTGAACCTTGCCCCACAGGGGTTTTTACCCACAGATACATAGTAGCTTTAGAGGGGGGTATATCCCAACCTAATTCTCCTAAACCTTTAATTAAAAAATCTCTGCGCGTACTGTAACGGTCTTGAACTTCTTTTATATACTTATCAGGAAGTTGTAGAGCAGTTTCCGCTGCTTTTTGGATAGCTGCAAAGATACCGTAATCTAAATTGGTTTTTAGAGTACGCAAGCCCTGAATTACATCCGCATTACCCACTACAAAGCCCACACGCCAACCAGCCATGTTATAGGTTTTGGAAAGAGTATGAAACTCAACGCCCAATTCTTTCGCTCCAGGTATCTCTAATAAACTGGTGGGTTGATAACCATCAAAGGCTAATTCTGCGTAACACAGATCGTGAACTAATAATATTTCGTAGTGACGGGCAAAAGCTACCGCTTCCTCAAAAAATTCCCTAGGAGCAGTAGCGGTAGTAGGATTATTGGGATAGTTAAAGTAAAGTATTTTGGCTTTTTGAGCAACTTGTTCGGGAATAGAACTAAAATCAATTAGCCAATTTTTTTCGGCTGTGAGATTAATATTATATATTTCCCCTCCTGCAATTAGAGGTCCTCTAAAATGAGCAGGATAGGAAGGACTAGGAACCAAAATAATATCTCCAGGGTTCACATAAGCTAGTGCTAAATGTCCTAAACCTTCTTTGGAACCAATGAGAGGTAAAGCCTCACTGTCTGGATCGAGTTCCACACTATAACAACGTTTGTACCAACTAGTAATAGAATCCCTAAAGCTTGCTGTCCCCTCAAAGGGTGGATAGCCGTGATTTTGAGGATTATCCAAAGCTGCGATCGCAGCATCAATTACTGGTTGTGGTGCACTACCATCAGGATTACCCATTCCTAAGTCGATTAAATCTAACCCCTGCTCTCTAGCGCGGGCTTTCAGCTCGTCTAAACGGGCAAAAACATATGGAGGTAAAGCACTTAGGCGATCGGCGCGGGTAATCCAGTTTAAACTCATAGTGATTAATAAACGTAGCCTCTTATTTTCTCATCGAAATATAGGCTTATGTCAATAGGGAGCAATTAATTGTGTAATAGTCTCAGATAATTTTATCTTTATACAGTAGCCAAGCTTATCATTAAAGCCCCATTAATCAATATTGCGATCACTTTCGCCTTGCCTTAAGCGAGATTACATTTTTGCAATGGTCTAATACTGCTGAAAAGCCTATGAAAAATAATTCAAAGCCAATCAAATCTCTTAAGCTGTTTATTTTGTATTAATTTTACATTTCTTAGGATTTTTTTACATTCTGTTTCAATTCTTATTTTATGCTAACCTGCTAACTAAAAATTTATCTGCGAGTAATTTAGTGCTACTTAAAAATACTAATGTCCAAATCTCTGCCTTCTAAATACATAGTCCAACTGGGTAAATTTGTCTGGACAACTATGTGGCATACTATGATGTCCCAACTTGCTCCCTCTAATAAATCTGGGGATTATGTTCGTCCGCCAAGTCAATTTAGAAATACTATAGCTACAGATAGTAATTATCCACCTGAAATAGGAAGATATCAACTTTTTGTGGGAATGGGCTGTCCTTGGGCGCATCGTACTTTGGTGGTTAGAACTCTCAAAGGTTTAGAAGCAACCATTTCTGTCTCAGTGGTTTATCCTTCTAGTGATGAAGGTATCTGGGTATTTGAAACTACCACAGAAGGTTGTCAAGATATGCGGGAACTTTATCAATTAGCTAAACCTGGATATCAGGGAAGATGTACTGTTCCTGTGCTTTGGGATAGTAAAACTAAGACGATAGTTAATAATGAAAGTGCAGATATTATTGTTATTCTCAATTCTCAATTTAATGAATTTGCGACTAACCAAGAACTCGATCTTTATCCTTTAGAATTACAACCAGAAATAGATCGATGGAATGAAAAAATATATCATACCGTCAACAATGGAGTATATAAAGTCGGCTTTGCTCAAACTCAATCTGCTTATGAAACTGCTTGTCAGGAACTTTTTACCACTCTAGATGAGATAGATGAAGTACTGGCAACCAATCGCTATTTGTGCGGAAAGCAACTAACCTTGGCAGATATTCGTTTATTTACTACATTATTTCGCTTTGATATTGTTTATTATGGACTCTTTAAATGTAGTCGCCGACGCATCCAAGACTACACAAACTTAGGAGGATATTTACAGGATATCTATCAATTACCAGGGGTTGGTGATACCTGCGATATTGAGAGTGTTAAAAGGGATTATTATGGTAACTTATTCCCTCTCAATCCTGGAGGAATTATTCCTGTAAGTCCTGATATAAAATCATTTACTGCACCTCATCAACGAGAGAATATTTGAGTATTTTGAGAGATGAGTTAACATCGTATAGGCTTGCAATGGTTGTTCTATTTTAGATGTTTCCATGACCCTCAATGAATCTCATTCAAACCCTGATAGCTTAGAAACTGAAACTGATTTAGATTCTAGTGTTGACAAAATTTTAACGGATGTAGGTCAGTCTCTGTCTGAATTAGGAGATCGCTATGAGCAAGTAAGACAAGACTGGCAAAGATACACAGAACTTCAGCAGCATCAGGAAGAATTGGAAGCCAAAAAAATTCATAATGTTGAAAAAGAGCCAATCAAAACCGAACTCAAACATTTAATCGAAGAGTTAGAAGCACTAGAGATGAATCTAGAAAGTGTATTATTACCAGATTTGTTTTGGCAAGCAGTACGCTTTGGAGGCTTGGGAATAGTTATTGGTTGGCTGCTAAAATCTTTGGCAGGATAACAGAATAATACTTTCTAAAATATATGTCTGGGAAAACAAATCGTTTGTTAGTAGCTGCAAGTGGTACTGGGGGACATCTATTTCCTGCTTTAGCCGTTGCAGAAGCATTATCTGATTACGAAATTGAATGGTTAGGAGTCCCCAACCGTTTAGAAACTAAACTTGTCCCAGAGCGTTATTCTCTGAATACAGTAGCTGTAGAAGGATTTCAACAGGGTTTAAGTTTCAAGACTCTCAAAATAACTTTAGAATTAATTGCTGCAATATTTCAGGTACGAAGATTAATTAAACAGAAGAAAATTGACGCTATATTTACTACAGGGGGTTATATTGCTGCTCCTGCTATTTTGGCAGCTCTGTTAGAGAAAAAACCTGCTATTATTCACGAATCAAACTTTATTCCAGGGAAAGTTACTAAGTTCCTGAGTAAGTATTGTAGCGCGATCGCGATCGGATTCGCAGGAACAGCGCAATATTTACCCAAGGTGAAAACAGAATACGTCAGCACTCCTGTCCGTACTCAATTTCTTTCCCCCCAACCTCTAGATTTATCTATTCCTGATGAGGCACTTCTGATTGTAGTGGTAGGAGGTTCTCAAGGAGCAGTTGCGGTTAACCAGTTAGTGCGACAAGTAGCACCTAAATGGTTAGAAAAGGGAGTATATATTGTTCATCTTACAGGCACAAGAGACCCTGATGCCGAGAGTTTAAGTCATGAGCATTATATCCGTTTGCCTTTTTACGAAAATATGGCAGGATTATTGCAAAGAGCCAATTTAGCTATTTCTCGTGCTGGAGCTGGAACACTTACAGAACTTGCTATTACTAAAACACCAGCTATTCTAATTCCCTATCCCTATGCAGCAGAAGATCATCAAACCTATAACGCCCAAGTATTTAGTGATGCTGGTGCAGCAGTAGTTTATCAGCAATCTGAATTAACCCCAGAAATTTTAGATTCCCAAGTAATGGAGTGGTTAGAGCAACCAGATAAGTTACGAGCAATGGCAACTCAAGCGGAATCTTTGGCGATGGTTGATAGTGCTGAGAAAGTAGCTGGTTTAATTAAATCTTTCAATGTAAATTACGAAGCTAGATAGTTCAGATTCATGATTAATTAATGAGCAATCATTTTTACTTTATCAATCAACTCATCCAGTGTTTCAATCTCGTTTAATTCTGCTTCAGAAATGGCGATACTGAGATTTTCGTCATTTTTCAGGATCACTGGATACTTAAATTTGCGGGCATATTTTTGCTCAAATTCATCTCTGTGCAAAAACTCCATCTCTGTATCAGATTCTTCTCGAAACTGTTTCCACTGCTTATGTTCGCTAAATAGTCCAAAAGTCAGACCACAAAGATTACACTCATAAGTTTGAGGACTGAGTGCTTTATGTCCGATATCTATAAGAGTGTTCATCAAACCAGTATCGGCATTATAGACAAATATAAGTTTCATGATTTTTCAATGTAATTGATACAAGCTAATATATCCTTGCGTGGAGCAAATAATTTCAGTCAAGCAAATGTATTAAGTTTACTCGATACAATAAATTGAAACCATATCTAATTTTGCGTATCCGTTCATGTCGTCAACTGATTTAGAAACAACCGTTAAAGAAGAAGCCAAAGATCGAGACTCTTATTTAGATGAACTTCCTGGGGAAGTAGAGATGTCCCTATTCGATCATCTGGATGAATTGAGAACGCGCATCTTTTATGCTCTCATTGCTGTTTTTGTGGGTATTATCCTTTGTTTTATTGTAGTTAAACCTATTGTTCAATTATTGGAAATTCCCGCCCAAGGAGTGAAATTTCTGCAATTAGCACCAGGAGAGTTCTTCTTTGTTTCGATTAAAGTTGCTGGCTATAGTGGTATCTTGGTTGCTAGTCCGTTTATTCTGTACCAAATTGTGCAATTTGTCTTACCAGGATTAACTAGAAGAGAAAGACGCTTGCTTGCACCAGTGGTATTTGGGTCTAGTATCCTATTTTTTGTGGGATTGGGTTTTGCCTATATTGCTTTGATTCCTGCTGCCCTTAATTTCTTTATTAACTATGGTGGAGATGTAGTAGAACAATCTTGGTCAATTGACAGGTATTTTGAATTTGTACTGCTGTTAATGTTTAGTACTGGGTTAGCTTTTCAAATTCCTATTGTGCAGCTTATTTTAGGATTTTTGGGTATTGTTTCCTCCAGTCAAATGGCTTCGGGATGGCGGTTTGTAGTTTTAGGCGCGGTGATTTTAGGAGCAATTTTAACTCCTTCCACTGACCCCTTGACTCAATCCCTATTGGCTGGTGCGGTGTTGGGTTTGTATTTTAGTGGTGTGGGAATGGTTAAGTTGATTGGTAAGTAGTAGGAGAGAAGTGCTGTTAGTAGTTAGTAGTTTGTTATTAGTAGTTCACTGTTCACTGCTAACTCTTCACTGATGACTGGTAAAATTAACCTTAGTTTTCCTAATATCAAATACTGTTTCACCTAAAACAGAGACTGTAATTAGGAGTATCTAGTTTTTAATCACTGATAGTAAAACTTTGGCTTCTTAACTGAATTTTATGAATATTCGCACTGTTTCCACTACTCCTTTTTCAGATCAAAAACCAGGTACATCAGGACTGCGTAAATCTGTTCCAGTCTTTCAGCAACCCCATTATCTAGAAAATTTTGTCCAATCTATTTTTGATAGTCTCGAAGGTTATAAAGGACAAACTATTGTCTTGGGGGGAGACGGTCGCTACTATAACCGTGAAGCAATCCAAATTATTTTAAAAATAGCATCCGCTAATGGTGTGGGACGGGTATTGGTAGGTCAAGGAGGGATTATGTCTACTCCTGCTGCTTCCTGTATCATTCGTCAGTATAAAGCCTTCGGTGGGATCATTCTTTCTGCTAGTCATAACCCTGGAGGACCAAAAGGGGATTTTGGTATTAAATACAATGTAACTAACGGAGGTCCCGCACCAGAAAAAGTTACTGAAGCTATCTATGCACATTCAAAAGAGATAAGCAGTTATAAAATATTCGATGGTGCTGATGTAAACATCGATAAACTATCAGTGCTTCGCATGGGAGAAATGGCAATAGAAGTCATTGATCCTGTGGAACCCTATGCACGATTAATGGAATCTTTGTTTGACTTTGATAGTATTCGTAAATTACTTCAGAGTGATTTTCGGATCTGTATGGATTCTCTTCATGCAGTCACAGGTCCCTATGCCAAAAATATTTTTGAGAAGCGTTTAGGCGCACCATCAGGTACAGTACAGAATGGTATTCCTCTAGAAGATTTTGGCGGAGGACATCCTGACCCCAATTTAGTCTATGCTCACGATCTGGTAGAGGTGATGTTTGGCGACAATGCACCTGATTTTGGGGCTGCTTCTGATGGTGACGGCGATCGCAATATGATTTTAGGAAAGAATTTCTTTGTGACCCCAAGTGACAGTCTGGCAGTACTTACAGCCCAAGCT
>JASJDF010000183.1 GCA_030065715.1 Xenococcaceae cyanobacterium MO_188.B19
CCCGAACCTTTACCAACAAATACAAATTTAATTTGGGAAAGTCAGAACCTAGTAGATGAATCAGCTATCAAATCTGGGACAGCATTCAACTTGGATAATAACTTTGCTGTAACTGTTAACTGCGAGATTATCACTGATGGCGGTAATTTTGCGCCTCATGGTGGCGAGGATTTTGTTAGTTATGATAGCGGGACAAGAGGCAATGAAAAAGGTTACTTGTCTCTTGGTTTCGACAATAGTAATAATGACCCTGATGATTTGATCCAATTGTCTTTAGACTTCAATCAGCCAGTTACAGGACTAAATTTTAAAGTTTTAGACGTAGATCGCTCTGCTAAGAAATCTTTTGCTGATGGGGTGGAAATTTATGCTGATGGTGTCAACATTAAAAATATGTCAGGAGTTGAAATAGTAACTGGGAATAGTGTCTTTGCCGACAACGAACCCTATATGAATGGTTTTGAAGGTAGAAATAGTGCTAACAGTCATAGTGAAAGTGGCAATATTGCTCTTGATTTTAGAGGTACAGAAGTCTCTGAGATAGAAATTAAATATTTTTCTACTGATGATGCTATTTCCAATCCTAGTCATCAGCACATTGGAATTTCCGATCTGTCTTTTCAAACGTGAGTTCAATAAACCTTACCTACGAGGGGAAAGGATAAATTAAGAGTTTGAAGCCCCTCCAATATAAAAAAACCTTCCTTATTCATCTCCCCTCTTAGGGTGAGACCATACGTTCCCTCTCCTGAAAGGAGAGGGGTAGGGAGAGGTGGAAGTAACCAGGAAAACCCAGACTGTACCGTCAGGTCAGTGTGGCAGGAGGTCACGTAGCACAAAATTAAACTTGGGTTTTTTCTAACATCAGTTTAGAGCGTTTGACTCTTTCGGGAATTTCGATAGGATAATCTCCTGTAAAACAAGCTGAACAAAAGCTTTTAGGATTTACTCTAGTTGCTTCGAGCATTCCCTCCCAACTTAAATAGGCTAGGGTATCAACTCCAATTTGTGCTTCAATTTCTTTGACTGATTTAGTAGCAGCAATTAAGTGATCCTGGTTATCCGTATCTATGCCATAAAAACAAGGATGAGTTACAGGAGGAGAAGAGATTCTCATATGTACTTCTTTCGCACCAGCATCTCTTAAAGCTTTGACTATTTTACGGCTGGTAGTCCCTCTAACTATCGAGTCATCTACAATAATAATCCTCTTGCCTGCGATCGCATCTCTGAGAGTATTGAGTTTCATTCTAATTCCCGCTTCTCGCATTCCTTGAGTAGGTTGAATAAAGGTTCTTCCCACATAGCGATTTTTAATTAAACCTTCCCCAAAAGGAATATCGGAAGCACGAGAAAAACCGATCGCAGCAGGTATTCCCGAATCTGGAACACCCATTACCATGTCTGCTGGGACTAAAGATTCTTTTGCTAGTTGTTCTCCTAAGCGCAAACGATAGCTATACAAACTTTCATCGTGCATAGTACTATCAGGACGGGCAAAGTAAATCATTTCAAACACACAAAGCTTTCTTTCTGGTTTTTCTGCCCAATGAAATGAAGCTAAACCTGATTCTGTAATCCAAACTAACTCTCCTGGTTCAACATCTCTGAGATATTCTGCACCAATAATATCTAAAGCACAGGTTTCAGAAGCAAGGACATAGCGAGTAGTGTCTCCTTCTAGAGTGCCAATTACTAAAGGACGAATTCCATGGGGATCTCTTGTCCCCATCATGCCTTCAGGAGTCCCAATTACTAAACTGTAAGCCCCTTCACACATCTTAAAAGCTATTACCGCAGCATCTAGCCATTCGTTTCCTTCATCCACTTTTTCTGCGATCGCCATCGCGATCATTTCGGAATCTGTAGTGGTCAAAAAACAGCGATCGCTTTTACTTAATTCTTCTCTTAATTCGACAGCATTAACTAAATTACCATTATGTGCCAGAGCTAACTTACCTAATCGAGTATCTAAAATAGCGGGTTGAGCATTGGCTTTAAGACTTGAACCAGTAGTGGAATAACGAGTATGACCAATACCCATGTAACCTGGTAGTTGTTCTAAAATCTCCTCACTAAATACCTGAGAAACCAAGCCCATATCCTTATGACAATAAACTTGATTCTCAGTAAATGTAGCAATTCCAGCAGATTCTTGTCCTCGATGTTGCAGCGCATATAGTCCAAAATATGTAAGTTTAGCAACTGCTCTTTCTGGTGCATAAACCCCAAAAACACCACAGGCTTCTTCGGGCTTATCTGGTCTATGATCCAGATAGTAGTTTGGGGAATTTTGCTCCGAGTGGGGGGATTGATACTGCATCATCCTATTATTTAGCTCCTCTTTGAGGTAGTGAGTAGTAGAGAGATTGTAGTTTGGTAAATCTAGATTTGAACCAGGGTTAGGGAAATTAGTGAATCCAAGTATGATCCCAAAATTCATCAGTCTTCAAGACATAATCAAGAAGAAAAAAAAGCTAATCAGTGATAGCTAAAAATCTGATAATTATTTGTTTCATAAATTAAGTTACTAACAGCACATTAGGTTATAGATATCTAAGATACTTTAAGTCTGTTTTGTATTGCTCTATACCAAATATTTTTCATGTTAACAATCTTAACATTAATTAATGTCAACAAGTTGGTTGAATCTCCTGTCTCACTAATATCAGTTCTAGCTGTTGAACTATTTTGGACATCAATTTTTAGTGATGATTTTAGAGGCATTACCTTTCCGATTCTACTCCAAGCATCTGGGATAGATTGTTTTAAATAATTTTCCCACTCAGCTACATTTTCTGGATTTACAGAGACTACTATTCTACTTCCCGACTCACCAAATAACAGTTCATCTAGACGCTGTTGAGTAGTAACATCAAGAGTAACTTCTGCCCCAAAACCATTCCCAATACAAGATTCTGCCAAAGTTACAGCTAATCCTCCCTCAGCACAATCATGAGCAGATTGTATCCATCCTTGACGAATGCCATAACGACAAACCTGTTGTACCGTTTTTTCTAGTTCAAAATCAATTTCTGGAGGTTTTCCTGCGATGGTGTTATGAATTACCGCTAGATATTCCGATGCACCAAGGGCGCACTGGGATGAACCCAATAAGTAAATGATGTCGCCGTCATTTGTCCAAGATTGTCCGCAGATTTTAGTAATATCTGGGATAATGCCCACCATACCAATTACAGGAGTCGGATATATGGGTTGGGGATTTCCTTCAGAATCGAGAGTTTCATTGTACAGAGAGACATTTCCCCCAGTGACAGGAGTATCCATTTCTTGACAAGCATCCGCCACCCCGCGACAAGCATTAGCTAGTTGCCAATATCCCACAGGTTTTTCGGGACTACCAAAATTCAAGTTGTCTGTAACAGCTACAGGTTCAGCCCCCACACAACTTAAATTTCTTGCAGCTTCTACCACCGCATATTTTGCCCCTTCATAGGGATTGAGATAGACATAACGAGGATTACAATCAGTAGTTGCAGCAACCCCAGTTTTGCAGTCTTCAGGTTTAGCATCTATAGGGCGTACTCTGATTACTGCTGCATCTGCACCACCAGGAAATAAAATAGTATTGTTTTGTACTTGATGATCGTATTGCCGATATACCCAATGTTTAGAAGCAATGGTAGGAGTATCTAACAGTTTTAGTAATATATCGTTCCAAGTTAAATATTTTTCTCCTACATATAATCCTTCGTAGTCGCAAGCTGGTAAACTATCAGCCGACCATTCCCAAGCTTGTTGGGCATATTCAGGAGCTTCTTGGAGTAATTCCCGATGATAAATTGGGGTATCTTCTGATAAAGCCCTAGCAGGAATATTAGCAGCTATTTCCCCCTTATATAAAATTCTCACTACAGGTTCTTCAATAACTTCCCCCGCTACTACTGCATGAAGTCCCCAACGATGGAAAATATCGATTAACTCCTGTTCCCTACCTTTTTCTCCCACAAACAACATTCTTTCTTGGGATTCTGAAAGTAAATATTCATAGGGAATCATGCCTTTTTCTCTAGCAGGAATCTTATCTAAATCTAATTCAATTCCCACATTCCCTTTCTCCGCCATTTCCGCCGTCGAACAAGTGAGCCCCGCAGCTCCCATATCTTGGGCGGATACTACTGCACCAGTTTTAAAAGCTTCTAGACAAGCTTCTACCAAAGATTTTTCTAAAAATGGGTCGCCCACTTGTACCGCAGGGCGGTCATCCATTGAATCATCAGTTAATTCTGCACTAGCAAAACTAGCACCCCCCATTCCATCACGACCAGTAGTCGAACCTACATAGATCACAGGATTACCAATACCCGATGCACCAGCTTTAACTATCTCATCGGTTTCCATTAAACCTAATGCCATTGCATTAACTAAAGGATTACCTGTATAAGCAGGGTCAAAATAAACCTCTCCTCCTACAGTGGGTACTCCAATCGCATTGCCATAGTGAGAAATTCCCTCTACTACACCCTGAAAAATCCTTCTAGTTTTAGCATCTTCCAAATTACCAAAGCGGAGAGAATTTAAAATAGCAATGGGACGCGCCCCCATAGTAAAGATATCCCGTAAAATACCCCCTACTCCTGTCGCAGCACCCTGAAATGGCTCAACTGCTGAAGGATGATTGTGGGATTCTATTTTAAAAGCCAGTCTTAGTCCATCACCTAAATCAATGACTCCTGCATTTTCCCCTGGTCCTACTAAAACTCTTTTTCCTGTAGTGGGAAACTGACTTAATAAAGGTCGAGAATTTTTGTAACAGCAATGTTCTGACCACATTACGCCAAACATTCCCAACTCTGCTTTATTGGGATGACGACCTAATCGATTAACAATTTCTTGGTATTCTTCAGGCTTAATACCTTCTGCTGCAATTTCTTCTGGATTAAAAGGAGTAGTTTCTGTCATGGCAACCGTAGAGAAAATGGCACAGGGTCTATTGTAGCGGTCAACGAAGGAAAGAGGAACAAGGAACGCCCTAACCTAACCCTAAAGGGTATATGCGAAGCGGTATCCTTTAGGACACCTTCGGATAAGGATACCGCTTTGCATAAGGAAAGAGGAATGAAAAACTTTATAACAAACTTGAAATTTTAGGTTTTCACACTGAATATTTTTCCTGAAATGGGAATTTTTGATGAAGATTCGGAAATATTGTCTATATTTTTCTTATGCAAGTAACCAAAACTCTAAAGCTTAAATTCCATAATCTTAATGTCGTCAAAGCAGAATTGTTTGCTGAGACGACAAAAGCTTGTACTGATTTAGCTAACGAGCTTTTAAAGTTGCCAATAAAGGAGAGAAAAAAGCTAACCACAGCCCAGGTTATCACCTCTTTAAAATCAGCTTTGGGCAATCAGGTTATTCATCAGGTAAAACGAAAAGCAGGAAAAAGAAGCAAATAATTTAAGTTCTTGCTGAATTATATTCCTGAAATTGGCTTCTTTCTGGCAGTTTTTCCACCAGTAAGGAATATTGATTTATTTTTTAGTACCCCTAAATTTTTTAGTATGCTTTTGTCCTGAGTCTATAATCCTCTGAGATGCATTTAGTCTTTTAATTGTTGTATATTTAGTTTTGATGCGGTAGAGATTATTGGATAAATAATCTGAAATCAAAATATTTATTAGAACTTTGATAGATCAATATCTATAATGAAAATTGCTCAAAAATTATCTTTAGGTTTTTTATCTACTTCTTTTGTTTTAGCTATTTTAGGAGGATTTACTCTCAAAACTAATTTAAAAATAAAAAATGAAACTGACTTTGTTATTAATCATACTCTTAAAGAAACAGAGAATTTAACACAAATAGTCGATCTTTTATTGTCAATTGACGACCAAGCCCATGAATTATATATAAATATTATTAACAATAATATCAAAGGTAATATCAATTACAGCGAACTGAAAAATTTTGGTAATCTTTTATTGGCTATTGAACAAAAACTATTAGATAGCGAACAATCAGAGTTAAAAAATCAAGAGTATTTAAATATTCTAATTGACCCTGGAACAATAAAAAATAGCAATTTACAAATATTAGAACAAATTAAAAGAGAATTTGTTATTTATCAAAAAAGCTTGGAAACTTATCTCGATCTGTTAGCTAATGACCCCAACACTGCTTATCAATTCTATTTTGATTTTACGGACAAGCAATTAGAAAACAAGCTATTACCTCTACTTAAAGAATATCAAGATTCTCATTTTCAAAAACTAAAATCTGAAGCTTTAGATGTTGAACAATCTCTGTCCCAAGAAAATTTTTTAATTTGTTTATTTATTATTATTAGTATCTCTCTAGCTTTAGGATTGGGGCTAATTATATCTGAATCGATCGCGAAACCAATTAAACATCTTGAAAAAACAGCTTCTGAGATTACAAAAGGAAAATTAAATACAATTTTAGCATTAGATACAAATCGAAAAGATGAACTTGGTCTTTTAGCCCAAAGCTTTAATGAGATGGTACACAGCCTCAAAAGTTCTACTGTCTCCAAATCGTTTCTCGATAATATTTTAAGTTCCATGCTTGACAGCTTGATTGTAGTAAATATGCAGGGCAAGATCCAAAAAGTTAATCAGGCTACATTAAATTTATTGGGATACCAAGAACACGAATTAATTGGTAGAAATCTCTCATCTGTGCTGCCAAATGAATTGTCATCAAATCAAGCTTGGTATCCCCCAAATTTTATTGGAACTAGTCAAATAAATTATATAAGTAAAGACAATACCGAAATTCCCGTTGCTTTTTCCAGTTCTTTTATCCTCAATGACCAAAATGAAGCTAAAGGCATAGTCTGTCTAGCCCGAGACATAACCGAAAAGCATTTAGCCGAAAAAGCTTTAAAGGAAAGTGAAGAACGATATGCTTTGGCTTCTCGTGCTACTAATGATGGATTATGGGATTGGAATCTGAGGACTGGACAGATTTATTTTTCCCCTCGCTGGAAATTTCTCCTTGGTTATGAGGAACATTCTTTGACTAATTCTCCTGATGAATGGTTTAAAAGGGTACATCCAGAATATCTCGAAGAACTTTCCCGACTCACTAGCACCAGTATCAACAATAGTTCTTCCCACTTTGAAATTAGTTATCTCATGATGCACAAAGATGGAAGCTATCGTTGGATGCTTTGTCGTGGTATTGCAGTACCTGACGCACAAGGGGAAGTTTATCGTCTCACAGGCTCTCAAGCCGATATTACTAATTCTCGCCAAGCTATAGAACAATTAAGACATGATGCTTTACATGATAAATTGACTAGCCTACCTAATCGTGCCTATTTCTTGGAAGAGTTAAGAAAGACTTGGGAAAACGCTCGTTCTTATCCAGAACAGATGTTTGCTGTGATATTTTTAGACCTAGATCGCTTTAAATACATCAATGATAGTTTAGGTCATGAAGCTGGAGATCAATTACTAGTAGAATTTGCCCGTCGTATCCAAACCTGCTTGAGTCACAAACATTTTTTCGCCCGTTTGGGAGGAGATGAATTTACTATTTTAGTCAGAAACATTAATTATCTTGATGATGTAACTCAATTAGCTGAAATTATTCACAAGCAATTGCAACTTCCCTTCTACCTTCAAGAACAAGAACAAGAAATATTTGTTTCTAGTAGTATGGGGATTGTGATGTCCGATGAGCGCTACCAACAAGTAGAGGAGCTACTCAGGGATGCAGACACAGCGATGTATCAAGCCAAAGCTGCTGGCAAAGGTCGCTATCAAATATTTGAATTATGTATGTATCAAAAAGTCAAGACGATCTTAGGTATAGAAAATGACCTCAGACGGGCTTTAGAAAAATCGGAACTAGTTGTTTTCTACCAACCGATTGTGGAACTAGATAATGGAAAAATAAGTGGATTTGAAGCACTCGTGCGCTGGCTACATCCGAAAAAAGGCATGATTGAACCTGGTGATTTCATTTCCATCGCTGAAGAAACTGGCTTAATTGTGCCTCTGGGTTGGTATATCTTAGAGCAAGCTTGTTCTCAGATGTATCAATGGCAAAAAAAATACCAAGTCGCTCGTTCCATGAGTTTGAGCGTTAATATGTCACCTGTTCAATTAAAACAGCTTAAGAGCGAAGACAACACCCAACTACTTAGCCATATTTTACATAAAACCGGTCTAAAACCGAAATTTCTGAATCTGGAGATTACAGAAAGCACAGTTATTGGCAATCTCGAAGAAATTGTACCTTTGTTAAAAAAATGGAAAAATTTAGGGCTAAAATTATCGGTAGATGATTTTGGAACTGGTTATTCTTCTCTTAGTTACCTCCATTCTTTACCAATAAATACTCTCAAGATCGATCGTACTTTTATTAATCAAATAAATTTAGGCAGTGACCATCTAGAGCTAGTCAAGACAATTGTTACTCTAGCTAAAAGGATGAATTTGAAGGTGATTGCGGAAGGGGTGGAAACAATGGAACAAGTTACTACTTTGAAAGAATTAGATTGTGGCTATGGACAAGGATATTTATTTTCTAAACCAATTAATTGTGAAGGAGTAAAAGTAGTGTTAGAAACAATGGAACAATTAAATCAAGGCAAACTATATCCCTGATTGCCTCATACAAGTATCTCAAAATATTATTCCATATCAAGCACTAAAGCGAGGGGAATTTTGCTACATTTTTAAAATGTTGTAATTTGCGATCGCCATTATGCCAACTCATTTCCCAATCATCAATATCCAGAATTAGAGAACGACGACTCAAAAATTTCTTAACCAAAGCAATACCAAAGCTACTAGGTTTGAGTTTGACTGCGTAGATAATATCACCATCTATACGCTGAATTAGTTTATAAGCAGCGCGTAAAAATCCTGAATGATATCCACAGGGAATAGCCTCTATGGGTATCTCAGAATTTTTGATTGAAGAGGAAACTTCACCAAAAGCAACCCCCAACATTTCTACCCTATAACCCAATTTAATCAGGATTTGCGCCAGTAGAAAAGGACGCACTCCTCCGCCCCATCTACCAGCACAACTACTAGATAGATCGCTAACTATGATGGAAATTTTGAGCTTTGACAAATTTTTTTCTGGAATCAAAGAATTTACTTAAATATTTCTTCTAATATAGTGAAGTATATTTATCACAATAGTTTAGTCAATGAATTTATGTCATTTAATATCAGATACCTTAAAGCAATATCAGAGCATAGAAAAAATTGGCGTGAAAGGTGCTTATACAGACGAGCAGCTTGAAAAAATTGGTATAAAAAATACGGTTTCTATAGTATGCCCATCATTCAAGTGCGATGGTTGAGCGGAAAATGGAGCAAGCAGATTCATGAAACTAACTGCTACAAAAATGATAATGCCTAATTTCCTTATTATCGGTGCAGCTAAAGCTGGAACTACATCTTTATATAATTATCTTAAAGAGCATCCGCAAATTTATATGAGTCCAGTGAAAGAGCCAAGATTTTTTTACTTGATGAATGAAAAGCTCGATTTTCGTGGTCCAGGTGATGAAAATATTTTAAATAGCTCAACATCTGACCTTGAAGATTACAGTACTCTTTTTCAAGGAGTCTCGAACGAAATAGCTATTGGAGAGGCATCTAGCATGTATCTCTATCACCCAAAAACTCCTAAGCGGATAAAAAGCTATGTACCTGACGTAAAGATGATTACCATTCTGCGCGATCCAGTTGAGAGAGCATACTCGCATTTCCTCATGAATGTCAAAAATGGTTTAGAACCATTGACCGATTTCGTACAAGTACTTCAGGAAGAAGAAATTCGCATACGCAGCAATTGGGGTTCTAACTGGCATCATAAGGCAAGGGGATTTTACTATTCTCAAGTCAAAAGGTATTTCGATATATTTGATCGCAGCCAAATTAAAATCTATCTTTACGAAGACTTGAAAACAAAT
>JASJDF010000184.1 GCA_030065715.1 Xenococcaceae cyanobacterium MO_188.B19
CCTCTAAAACGACAAACTAAACCTTCTCCACCTAAAATACCAGTTCTTAAATTCTTAAAAGATAATCCACCGATTATTTCAACACTGTAGTTAAGACTGTCCTCAAAAGCAACAATATAACTAGTATCAACTACATAATCTCCTGATACTTCAATTTCGAGAATTCCTCCATAGGAACTAAACCAAAAATCTCCTGTACCTATAGCCCGCAACAAGAATAAAGATTCACCACTAAAAAACCCTTTAAAACCCTGAAATTTACTATCTAATTCTATATTAGGATTGCAAGCTACAAATCCAGCAGATTGCACCATCAAATTACATTTATCAGTTAAATAATAGTGCTGAATATCTCCAGGTACACCAGGAGATAGATATAGTTCTCCATCTCTTCCTTGGGCGGTAAATTCATTAATAAATAAGGACTCTCCTCCCAACATTCTCCCTACCCCTTTAAGCAATCCACCTTTTATTTTTGACTTCATTTTTAAACAAGAATCCATCGCAGCCATAGCGGAAGCTTCCACTAAGACAGTCTGATTTGCTGGCACATTTAATACCAAAGAAGCATAAGCAGGGGAATGTTCGATTTTAAAAGGAATATCATTCATCGTTAGTAGTTAGTAGGTAGTGGTTGGTAGTTGGTAGTTCATTGCTCCCTTATCTCCCTTATCTTCCTTGTCTCCCTTGTCTCCCTTGTCCCCCTTGTCTCCCCCATCTCCCCTACTACCTTGCTGGTAACATTGAGCCAATTAGGGAGCCAAATGCACCAGGATTATGGGTTTGACAAAAGAGTTTACCCCGTCCGCGAAATCTAGCAACTAATCCTTCTCCGCCTAAGAATGCACCAAGCCAACTGGAACCAGGTTTAGTAATACTAAAATCAAGAGTTCGTTCAAAAGCTACAATATGTCCTGTATCAACTATGTAGTCTCCATCTACATCTATTTCATAAATTCCACCGAAAGAAGTGATTAAAACTGTTCCATAACCAGAGATAGTCAACCAAAAAATAGATTCTCCAGAAAAGACAGATTTTAGCCCTTGAAAACCCAAATCGATATCTATTTGGGAACTACAAGCTAAATAAGAAGTAGCTTGTACGATTAAATCTTGTCCTTGCATTTCATAGACTAGTATATCCCCAATTAGCTTGGGTGCGAGCCAAACTTCATCTCCGTCTTGAAAGGAGCGAAAGGTACTAAGAAAAAGGGATTCTCCTGCAACCATTCTTTTCAAACCACCAAGAATACCACCTCCTTTTCCTTGTCTTAGGGTAGTATTAACTTGGATTGAGTTATTCATCGCGATCATTGCACCCGCTTCGGCAATTATCTCTTCTCCTGCATCTAAAGTAACACACGCGATCGCGCTATCAGGTTGATGTAATAATTCTACTTTCATGATTAATTATCTAATAAATTATCCATCACAGAATCTGCCACAAATTCTCCTGCTTGCATTCTTCTCCTAGAAGCATTGGCAGCTTTGAGTATTTGAGGACGAATAAAACTTACTAAACTACCAATACTACGAGACTGAAGATAAATATCGCCGTTACCAGATAGACGATTGATAAATCCTTCTCCTGAAGTTATCGATCCGAGTAATCCTCCAGAAAGTCCGACACTCATTTTAATACCTGGCTCGTATGCTACTAAATGACTGTTATCAACGATAAATTGTCCTTGGATAGTTTTTTTAGTAATACCACCATAGGCTCCAAAAAAAACTTTACCTTTCCCACCTAGTTTGAGTTTAAATAGTCCTTCTCCTGCAAACCAACTAGCAAAACCCGCCCAACGTACTCCCATTTTGACTCCTGGAGTATGGGCAATATAAGCACCTGGTTGGAAGCAAATTTCTCTACTATGGAGGTCAATTTCTTGAATGTCACCTACTAGGGATTGAGTTAATACTACTTGTAAGGGACGTTGGGTTTTGTTGGTAAATATATTCACAAACAAAGATTCTCCACCCAGAAATTTCCGCATTAAAGCTGGAAAAAAACCGCCAGAGAATTTTGTTGTCATTGTCAGCATACTATCCATGCTTACCATTGCCCCAGCTTCGGCAATGATCTCCTCTCCTGGTTCGAGAGTCGCAAAAATTGCTGCAAAAGCTGGTTTATATCTAATATCGCACTGCACTGATTTAAAAACTAAATTTTGTTTCTAGTATGGCAATATCTAAGGCAATGTCAAGGATAATGTTGCTAATTGTTAGTAGTTAGTAGTTAAACCATAACCATTTGTTTTTCTACTGTTTGTAATAATTTTTGCACTTTTTCGTAACCACAATTATTTTCTTGTTGTTTAAATAGGGTTGCTGCGATCGCTAAATCTGCATTTCCTGAACCATATTCTCTAAGTTTACGTCTGGCAAGACCTCGATTATAGTGAGCTTGAGGATTTTCAGGAGACAGAGCTAAGGTTTTATTAAAATCTGCGATCGCTTGTTGATATTTTTCCTGTTTAATATAGGCTAAACCACGATTATAGTAACCACGATGATCTTCTGAGTTCAGTTGAATTACTTGCTCAAAATCTTGAATAGCATGGAAATAGTTTTTTTGTCTGCGATATATTAGACCCCGATTGTAATATAGGGCAATTTCATCAGAATTGAGGTGAATTGCTGTATTAAAATCTGCTAAAGCCTGATAATATTTATTTCTTTTACAGTAAGTTAACCCACGATTATAATAAGCTTCCCAATCAGAAGAATTCATTTGAATGACACGATTAAAATCGTTTAATGCTAGATCGTATTGCTGCTGCATACGATAAGTTAAGGCTCGATTGTAATAGACTTGAGGTAAACAAGGATCGAGTTCAATAGATTTATCAAAATCCACAAGAGCTTTTGATAATTCGTCGGTTTTGCGATAAGTTAAACCACGATTGTAATAGGCTTGAGGTAAACAAGGATCGAGATTAATAGATTGATTTAAATCTGCGATCGCCTCATCATAATTACCACTTCTAGAATAGGCAATACCTCTCAATAAATATTCTTGTGCAGTTTGGGGATTCATAGTAAGTAAAAATAAAAAGTATCGTTGAAATCACTTATGTATATTCTGACAAATAAATTATGTTTAAGTTTAAAAACTCTTCAAAGATTATGTGTTGAAAAGATAAAGTTTTCTAAGATCCCAGGCAGATTGCTCTGCCATGATTTTTTAATTAGGTGTCAAACAAGATAGAAACGATAACAATAAGCTAGTACATTATTAAAAACGACTATTCTACCGAAAATATGCCTGATATCACTTATGTCTATGGAAATTGGATTCCAGCAAAATCTTGGTTAACCCCTTTGTTAGCAGCAGCTACAGAATCTGAAACTGAAAATAGCTCTCTAATCCTAGCAGGGGTATTACTTAGCCTGGTTGTTATTTATTTTGCCAGCAAGCTAGGAGGGGAAATTTGCGCTCGAATTAATTTACCCCCTGTTTTAGGAGAATTAGTCGGAGGAGTATTAGTGGGAGTGTCCGCTTTCCGCTTACTGATTTTTCCCGAAGGAGGTTATGGCGCAGAAGATTCCCTAATTATTAGCTTTCTGCAACAAACTGCTGGTCTGACACCAGAAGCCACAAATTCAGTTTTCGCTGCTCAAAGTGAAGTAATTTCTCTGCTTTCAGAATTAGGAGTAATCATCCTTCTATTTGAAATTGGACTGGAATCAGACCTCAAAGAACTAATCCGCGTGGGTCCTAAAGCTGCGGTTGTAGCGGTAGTTGGGGTAGTGGTACCTTTTGCTGCTGGTACTGCTGGGTTGGTCTTTTTATTTGGTGTTCCCGTTATTCCTGCGGTTTTTGCTGGTGCAGCCTTGACTGCTACGAGTATCGGGATTACGGCAAAGGTATTAGCAGAATTGGGACAACTTACCTCAGAAGAAGGTCAAATTATTATCGGTGCAGCAGTCTTAGATGATATTTTGGGGATTGTTGTCCTAGCAGTAGTAGCTGCTTTGGTCAAAACTGGAGAAATTGAAATTAGCAGTATTATTGTCCTAATTGTTAGTGCAGGTGCCTTTCTTATCGGTTCAATCGTTATCGGTAGGTTTATCAGTCCTTTTATTGTGGGATTGGTAAATCAAATGCAAACTAGAGGTCAAGTTCTACTGACTGGTCTGATTTTTGCTTTTGCCCTATCTTATATTGCCACAGTAATCCAGTTAGAAGGGATTTTAGGAGCGTTTGCTGCGGGATTAATCCTAGCAGAAACTGATAAACGCAAAGAATTAGAAGAACAGGTTATTCCTGTAGCTGATATTCTGGTGCCGATTTTCTTTGTCTGTGTGGGAGCAAGAACCGACCTCAGTGTGCTTAATCCGGCAATTCCTACCAATCGGGAAGGATTGGTAATTGCTGCATTCTTAATTGTGGTAGCCATTTTAGGCAAAGTAGTTACAGGTTTTACTGTGTTTGGAGAAGAAAAACTTAATAAACTAGCTATTGGCGTAGGAATGATTCCTCGGGGAGAAGTAGGATTAGTTTTTGCTGGAGTAGGTTCGGCTAGTGGTGCGTTATCAGAATCAACAGAAGCAGCCATTATTATGATGGTGATTATTACTACTTTTGTCGCACCGCCTCTACTGCGCGTAGTATTCCAAGAACCTGAAGCAGTTACTCAGGAATAATATCGATTTTCTTTAATAAAACTAGAGATGTTTTACCGAAAACGCGGGCAAAGCCCCTCAATTTTATTGATGGGGATGTAGCACGCTGGCGATTTCAATCGCCCGTATCAGTTGTATCTTAAGAGAGATTGTACTATAATTTTTGCGTAGTAGATTAACCGCGTAAATGTTTGTTCTAGAGTACAAGCTTAGAGGTAAAGAGTCTCAATTTCGAGCCATAGATGAAGCTATTCGTACAGTTCAATTTGTACGCAATAAATGTCTTCGATATTGGCAAGATAATCGAGGTGTAGGTCAAAAGGACATATATAAGCACGTAACTGCTTTGAGAAAGGAGTTTTCTTTTGTCAAAGACTTAAACTCTACTGCTTGTCAACAAGCTTGCGAACGTACCTGGACTGCAATTCTCAAATTCTATAACAACTGCAAAAACAATATTCCTGGGAAGAAGACGGGCGACATAAACGCCTGGGGTTTCCCCAGGCGACGCGCCCTCGGCTACCCTAAATATTCTAAACGTACTCGTTCTGTTGAGTTTAAAAAGTCAGGTTGGAAATTAAATCGTAATGCCAAAAAGATAACTTTCACGGATGGCAAAAACATTGGTGAATTAAAACTGATTGGTAGTCGTGATTTGTACTATTTCCAAGAATGGCAAATTCAAAGAATTCGGATTGTTAGGAGAGCAGATGGTTATTTTGTTCAATTAATGCTTAAACTTGATATTAGAGATATCACACCACAGTTAGAACCTACTAAAAAATGTGTAGCTATAGATGTGGGTTTGAAATATTTCTATGCTGATAGTAATGGAGAAACTATTGATTGTCCCAAGTACTATCGCAAATCGGAAAAGCGTTTAAATAAACTGAACAGAAGAAAAAGCAGGAAGTTTAACAAAGGACGGGGCTTACAAGGGGCTGAAGTAAATTCAGCCCACAGCCCCTCACAGAAGCAGTCCAATAACTACATCAAAGCTAGAAAAAAATATGCCAAGAAACATTTAAAAGTAAGTAGGCAGCGAGAAGAGTTTGCCAAAGAGAAGGCACTCCGTTTAATACAGTCAAACGACTTAGTAGCCTATGAAGATTTAAAAGTTAAAAATCTGGTGCGAAATAAAAAACTAGCAAAGAGTATTAATGACACTGCATGGTCACTTCTACGGAAGTGGATTGAGTATTTTGGCTTAAAGTATGGCAGGTTAACTATTGCCGTACCGCCCCACTATACTACTTCTGACTGTCCTAGTTGTGGCAAACGAGTTAAAAAATCCCTTTCTACTCGCACCCATGTTTGTGATTGTGGAATTCCAGTTTTAGATCGGGACTATGCAGCGTCATTAAATATTCTCAAAAAAGCTACCCAAGGGCATTGGGGAAGCTGGTCTGAGCAATTAGACCTAAACGCTTGGGGAGATCGAGCCTCTATTTTGGTTGGTAGTAATACCTGTCAAGGTAAGCTTAGTCAGTGAACCAAGAATCCCCTAGATTCCTTGATTAGCCGTTCAGGCTAATATCTATGGGGAGTGTCAATCTTGTGTCTGGAATATCTCCAAAACATTGTTCTAATGACTCTTTTAGCAATTTACTACTTAGTTGAGATGACATCTGGTTTAAATGTTTTCATTCTGGCATTTTTTATCTATCTCGTTTCATGGGATTACCATGGCTACTCTGCCTAGAGGAAGTTGATAAAATAAAACCTCACTGACTATTCACTGAAGTATCAACTTCCATTTATGGTATCTAAAGTAGGAAAACCTAATATTTAATATTGCAATAGAATCGTTTTTCCTCCAGTTTAATTTCAGACAACCTTCATTATTAAAGTTCTCCTGTTGCTAACATTTGAATTAAATGAGGAACTCCAGGATCGAATCCTGCTAAATCCCAAGACAGATTATCATTGGGATCTACCAAGCTAATCCGATAAGGTGCAAGGGTTACATACACCGCCTTCAGATTGGGATTAATTTTACGGCGATACTCTGCCAAAGCTTGAGAAGGATGTTTTCTTCCCGCCCAACTTTCATTATCAGTCCAAAAACAAACTATATCTGCTTTGAACTTATTTTTAATCATCCAATCGTAAGCCACAGAAGCATCTGTCCCACCAAAATTACGATTGCTGGCTTTCTTCAAAGCGGAACTAAAAGAATCACGGCGAGAAATCCCCAAATCGATAAATTTAGTAGAAAATCCCCGAATCATATAGTTCTTTTCGGCTTTTGCTGTTACTAATGCCATGGCTGTCGCAATTTCGCAACAACTTAAACCAATAGAACTTACTTTGTAGGAAGACATGGAACTAGAAATATCTACCGCATGGAGAAATACTTTCTTAGTTGGTTCAACTGTCTCAAAAGATAGTTCTAAAGCCTTTTCCAAAATATCCACAATCCGAGGTATGGGAGTCCAAGTCTTTTGACTACGCCCAATTTTTCCCCCAGATTGATAGGTTTTGAGGGCTTTAAGAACATCTATGGGGTGAATTCTGCCACGACGTAAGTGGTTTTTGTTATTTAGCACATCTTGAACTAGCTTTAAGTTCTTTTTGCGATTAACTTCTAATACACCCAACTGAGTTAAAGAACCTAAATTACGCAACATCGCACCTATAGGCATAGACTCAAAAAGCAATTGCCAGGCTTGCTTATCCATATTGCCTACAGGAGCAGCCATTTCATGGGTTAAACGACCATTTGCGATCGCAACTTTAGTTCGATCTGGATTCCGTTTGAGCCACTCATACCACCAAATCTGAGCTAAAGCTTCAGAAGGAATATCCGACGGTAATTCACTCCAGCCATTAACCGCCCATTCAAACAGGCGATCGTGATCTTGTGTAGGTGGGAAAGGATGAAACAAGCGCAAAGCATCCCGATGCTTAAAGCCATGACGTTGTTGATATTTAAGTAGCTGGTATGCCAAGCCTTTTACATCTTCTCGCAATAGCCAAGTTCTACCCATCTCTTTAATGATTTTGCCAAAACCACGTAGAGATTTAGTGTAGTTTAACCATTCATAAAAATGACTTCCCGTCCGCACCACTTGAGGGAAAATTTCTCTAAAAGCATTTTTAGCTTCGGGAGTTTCTCCCATAGACAACAAGACTAAAGCTAAAATTGGCGCACTATTATTTAGAGAACGACCATCACTAGCATAGAGAATTTCCTCAGCGACACGGGCAGGATTTTCTGCTACTGCTTGAGATACAACGTCAACAAAATCCTTAGTTAATTCTCGTTTATCCGCATAATAAGTACTTTGGGCAGTACCAATTAACAAACAACGTCTTAGCATCTGCCAGATGCCAGCATCAAACATCCAACCACCAGAACGCCCTTGGATCATTTCCGCTTTTCGTCCTGGTATAGGCTGAGTTTGAGGAGTACCTCTTTCTTTATTAGTAAAAAAATTATAATTCATTTTACCTCCAGCCCTTTCAGGCGAATTTATCTAAATTAGTTCAGTTACTTTTATTTAATTAACTGAGCAGGGGGCGGTATAGGAATCGAACCTACAAAAACCGATAACCCTAATTCTTCGACCCCAAAGGATAAGTTGTGAATAAGGATTTTTTTCCTCAATAGCTAACTAACTACCGAGAAAGTACCGCCCCAAGATGGAAAACATTTGTTGGTGCGACGAAGTAGGACTTGAACCTACAAGACTTTTAGTCACTAGAATTCGATAACCTTCAACTCTTCGGTCTTGATAGACAAATTCCGAATCAAAGCTTTTTTTCTATCGCGTTTACCAATTTCGCCATCCGTCGCATATTATTAAAAACATTCTCCTAGTCTCTCCATCAATCTCAACCATATAAACTACACAATACAACTTCTTTATAAGGAGGTGGAGCAGGAGTCGAACCTGCAATCTCCAGCGAATTAAGGGGGGATTCGTTAGGAAAGACGATAACCCTCAATTCTTCAGCCCTTTCGGACAAAATGGTGCTTTGCCAGTAGCAACCCACCCCATATCATTTGTCATTGATCATTGATCATTGATCATTTGTGCAAAAAACCAGACAGGGTAAGCTTTGATACAGAATATTTAATGTTCAATGATTTTAGTTAATTTGGTGCGTTGGGCAGGAGTCGAACCCGCAATCGCCGAACCCTAATCGATAACCCTAATTCTTCGACCCTAAAGGATAAGTTACGAACAAGGATAATGCTGCCTTACCATTTGGCTACCAACGCTTGTTTTTCTATTTTGGCGGGACGAGCAGGAGTCGAACCTGCGAATGGCGAAAGTAACGATAATCCTTACTCTTCGTCCTTTTCAGACAAGCTATTGAATAAGGTCAATTCGATGCCTTACCTCTTGGCTACCGTCCCTTGTCTAAATAATTTTACAATTTGTTGCAGCGAACGGGATTTGCACCCGCGTCTCCCGCGTTAAAGGCGATAACCCTCAATTCTTCAGCCCCGCAAGACAAGTTGTGAATAAGGATATAAGGTGTTCTAGTCTACTAAACTATCGCTGCACTTGTAGTTTTTTAGATTAATAAATCATCTGCTTGTTTCTAGGTAATTTGGTGCGTCGGGTAGGATTTGAACCCACGACATTCTGGCTGGATTGCGATAACCCTAATTCCGCGACCCCGAAGGATAAGTTATGAACAAGGACTTTTTTTCAGATGCTCTACCACTGAGCTACCGACGCATATGATTGAACCGTTTAATCAAAGCTAAGAGTTTGATTTTTCCGCAGCTAAATTTGGAGCAAAGGAGCTATATAGCTGACACAACCAAAATTTTCATCCCATACCAAAGAGGTATTTAAAATGCTGACCACTCAGCCGAGTGGAAATCTCTAGGCTTTATGGCAACCTGTAACCATATATCTCGGATTTTATCGAGCTTTAACCTTTAAATTTTGAGATTTAAAAGTTTGAGGTTTGTGAGTTGATTTTTAAGCTTTAAGCTTTAAACTTTAAGCTTTGAAACTATGGTGCAGATGGTGGTTTGTTAAGCCACAACACACTGGATCAAAACCAGTTGCTCTAAACTTTTGAGCTACATCTGCTTTTTAAACCATAAATTCAGAGATTTTCGAGTGACCAGCAAGTTCTATTATTTTTAATTAATCAGGAATTTCGATTGCAGTTCTAGCATTACTAATAGATAAAACTCGATCTACCGTCGATTTGAACTCTTCGATAAAGTTTTGTCGCCTTTCATTTTCTTCGGACAAATTAACAGGATCGAGTAGTTCAATTCCTTCCCTAGCCAAAAAACTATCTGCCAAAGA
>JASJDF010000185.1 GCA_030065715.1 Xenococcaceae cyanobacterium MO_188.B19
AGTTCTGTATATCGTACTTGTGAAAATCAATTAGCAACAGGAACCTCAGAAAATCAATTTCGCGATCGCATTTATCTTCCTTTATTGCGTCGTTATGAAGAGAATTTTTGTCAAAAGTTTTCTGACATAGTAGTTACAACAGAAGAAGACTGTAAACAAATTCAGCAATTTTCTCCCCCAGGCAAAGTCTGGGTGATTCCTAATGGAGTAGATTTAGATATTTTTTCCTATCGTTCAGTTGATCCAGGAGGAGAGAATCTGATCTTTTTTGGGGGTATGGATTACATTGCTAATATTGATGCTGCTTGTTTTTTAGGTAGAGAAATTTTGCCTGCATTACAACAGTTACACCCTAATACAACTTTGACTATTGTAGGCTCTAATCCCTCACCTAAAGTCTTAGCTTTAGCTGAACTTCCTGGTATCACAGTGACAGGTCGAGTCCCCTCAATTGCTGAGTATCTTCATCAGGCAACAGTTGCTGTTATTCCCATGCGGACAGGATTTGGCATCAAGAATAAAACTCTAGAGTCTATGGCAGCAGGTACTCCTGTAGTGGCTAGTGATCGCGGTTTAGAAGGTATTGAAATCTCAGGAAACAACATTCCTTTGAGGGCTTTGAGGGCTAATACTGTCTCGGAATATGTTAAAGCTATTAGCCGTTTATTGAGTGATGCTGAGTTAAGGGCTACTCTGTCACGAAATGGGCGAGATTTAATTGAGCAACAATATACTTGGTCAAATCTAGCTCAAAAATACGAACGAGTGATACTCGAATAATTGATAACTACTAACTACTAACTACTAACTACTAACTCCGAACTCACGTTGTTTTAAACTTTCTGCCATCCTAAAATTTTATTGCCAATCCGAAAAATTATGGAATTGGATAATCCTAATTGATTCATAATTTCAACTAAATTCTGATTTTGTTCTTGGGATAAGGGAAAATAATGAGGACAATCTTGAAAGTCTAGACTGAGAACTGTAAAACGTCCCCAAGGCTCACGAGAAATTATGATTTGAGTGGGTAAATAGGGGGTTAAAGAGCGAAATTTGGTCAGTGCCACTTTCTCAAAATTGGCACTAGTACAATCTAAAGGGAACTCCATAAAAGCTATTGCTCCTTAGGCATGAAAATTGCTCAATCTACAGGGAATACTTAATTACTTGTCTATCACCGTTTTTTAAGTTACGTTAAAGACGGTTTTTATTTTTTTGGGATCGCTGGTTAAAGCTAAGGTATTCAAAATTAACTGTTTTACAAGAAAAGATGGAAAGCAGTACAAGTATTTTTCCATTATGACAACGATAGAGGTTACCCGCTAGGAAGTCTCTTGAATAAACTTGTTAACTTCATCGTGGATGATTTATCTTTGGTGCTTTATTGCAATCCTTGAGTATTATGCTGCAAAAAATAATCTAGTTTTAATTGATGCTTACCAATCTTCAAATAAATTGTATTAACCTAAATATTAAGTAATTTATACAAAAATCAATAAAAATAAACTTATGGTTATGCGCGATCGCAAAAATAACAACTCTTTTTTGCCCCAGACTGACAAGCAAACATTTTATATCACAGAATCAGAAGGGGAATTTATCGCGGTTGAATACGACAAAGATGAAAAAGATGCCAAAAGCGTTCCTTTAAATAGCATCAACTATCAATCAAAACAGGATTTAACTGTTGAAGAACCCTCTCCTAAGCAACCAACTCAGAAAGTGTCAGAAATACAACCTAAATCTGCCAAAAATCTTTTAGTTACAGGAATTGGATTAGGCTTACTTCTAGCTTTAGGTATCAATTACCTATTCAGTAGTATTTATAGTAAGGAGTCCACAGTAGCTGCTTCGGAAAATGAAGTAATTCCTCAAGCCCAGCCTAAAACTGTAACAATGGTAGAAGTTACCTCTAGACCTATAGAAAAAACTTTAGAAGCTTCTGGTACAGTCCACGCCTATGAGTTGATTCCTGTAATGACTCCTGCTACAGGTTTACAAATCAAAAACATTTTGGCAGACGAAGGAAACTTTGTTAATCAGGGTCAAGTATTGGCAAAACTCAACAACAGTACTTTACAAGCAGAGTTGGTGCAAGCTGAAGCCACTGTGCGTCGAGTAGAAGCTCGTCTAGCAGAATTAAAAGCAGGAGCGAGAGCGGAAGAGATTGCTAGAGCCAGAGAACAAGTGATAAGTGCAAAGGCTTCCTTATCCCAAGCGGAATCAGAATTAGATTTAGTCAAAAAAAGAGTCAAGCGTAATCGAGGTTTAAAACAAGAAGGAGCAATTTCTTTAGATCGTTTAGATGAAATTCTGAATCAAGAAAAAAGTAGCAGAGCCAATTTAGACCAAGCTAAAGCCCGTTTAGAGGAAGCTAAACAACAATTAGCCGAATTACAAGCAGGAGTTCGTCCAGAAATTATTAGTCAAGCTAAAGCAGAAGTATCTCAGGCTAAAGGAAGAGTCCAGTATATTCAAGCTCGCATTCAGGAGACTATTGTCACTGCTCCTGTGAGTGGGATTGTGGCAACTAGAAATGCTCGTTTAGGAGAAATTACTTCTTCGTCTGAAACATTATTCTCAATAATAGAAGACGGCAAACTGGAACTAAGATTACAAGTTCCCGAAACTCTGATCCGTGCTATTAAACCCGAACAAAAGGTTCGCATTCTCAATGGTAATTTTCAAGTTCCATCTATCATGGGAACGGTGCGAGAAGTGGCTCCAATTATCGATGGAGATTCTCGTCAAGGAACAGTAAAAGTAGATTTACCTTCTCAACCAGACTTAAAACCAGGAATGTTTTTACGAGCCGAGATTGCTACTTCCCAAATTCAGGGTAAAACAGTACCTACTAAAGCCCTATTACCTCAAGCTGATGGTACTGCTATTGCTTTCGTGGTGCAAGAAAATAACACAGTTAAAGCTAAGTCGGTGGAAATTGGTGAGATTTTACCTGATAATTCTGTAGAAGTTCTAAGTGGGTTAGAATCTAGCGATCGCATTGTTTTAAAAGGCGCAGCCTATTTAAAAGATGGCGATCTAGTTAAAATCAATAAATAATTTAACTTTTGAAATTCCTTGGTGGTATGGCTCTTCCTTTGTAAAATTTTTGCTCTAATTGATTGAGTTTCCACCATCCTATAGCAGCAATTAAAGCTGTGAGGCTCAATCCGCCTATTGTCCAAATTGCAGATTGTCCCAAGCATAAAGCCATTATAGGACTGATAGTCCAGCAAACAATCGCGATCGCAATTAAAACAACTTTAATCTGTTGGAGTCGTTTTAAAGCTTGACGGCAACTGGAACATTTTTTGGTGTGGGAATGATATCTGTCTAATAATTCTTCTGTAGAAGGAGAAACAGGAAGGGTAGCATCAGGGAAAGGATCGCTATGATATAAATTAACCCACTGACGAAATTCAGCAACATATAAGTCGGCTTTGGTTGGGAGATAGCAAACTTGATTATAATTCTCGCTACCTCCTAAAGCTTCTAGATAACGTTCTTGATAGTGGAGAAAGATTTGATCGTCTTCTAAAACACCGTTGGAGTTTAGATGGGAATACCACTCAGGGGTAAGTTTAATAAAAAATCTGGGAATAGGAGAACTAAATTTAAAGGGGAAACGAGCAAATAAACGACATTCTCCTTTTCTAATAGGGGTTGCATACACTACCGTCAGAGTGCGTCCAAATTTTTGGGAATTTAGGTCATGATACATTAAGCAAGGAGCAGTAAATGTAGTGTATTGGGTGCCTAATTCTCCCTTACGGGGTCCTTCTTCCCAAATTCCTTTAAAACCCCATTTTCCTGATTCGGTAATTGCTAATTCTACTGGTGCTGCATTTTTGCGATCGCCAACTGTTTTATGATGGGTATAGGGAATATGGCTCGCATCTAGAACATTTTCTAGTAAGGTTTGTGCATCGTAAGGAATATCCCGAAAAGTATTAAGACATACCCAATCGCGATCGCCATCTTCTAGGGCATCTACTAAAGGTAGTTTTACTCTACTACTATTTTCAGGATTTCCTGCATAGACAAATAATAGTCCTTGGGCTGATGCAGTAGCAAAAGACCTAACACAAGCTCTTTTAGCCGTTTCTCCTTGGGCTTCTGGTGCTTGCTGGGGAATATCTGTGCAATTACCATTGCCAGCAAAACTCCAACCGTGATAGGGACATTCTAATAGTCCTGACTCGTTAATTCTTCCCTCACTTAAAGGAGCCAGACGATGGGGACAAGTATCTTTAAAAGCCCGCCAACTTTGCTCCTGACTATCCCACCAAATCACCAAATCTGTATCTAGGAGAGTGAATTTGGTAGGTCGAGTTTTATCTAAATCCTTGAGGTAATGAACGGGATACCAAGCTTCTTGAGGGTCAAATTTAGTAGGGTCATCCCCTCCAGCAGTAAGCAAGTCTCTATCTTGTATAGCGTTAGTGGTCATAGAATAGCTCTGGGAAGTATGTCTTTTTGTTAACAATTGTTACATACTTCTTTGGCTGTATGATTGTAGGAAAATTGAATTGCAATTACTAGAATATTAAATGTCTCTATCTAAAGAAGAAGCAAAACAATTACTCGAAAGAATGATTTTTGAAGAGATGCAACCTTCTGACTGGGTGCAAGATGTGTGGGATTTAAGCGGACTTCATGGTGAAAGTGCTGCTAAACTCTTTGAAGCTTTTGAAGCTTTGATTGAGTGTAGCAGCGAAGAAAAACTAGAAAACTTAGTCCAAAGTCTTTACCAAGACCAAGTTTAGCTACAAATAAGCTTTATCTTCTTCCTAGAATCTCTACTCTTACTGGTGCAACGCCACTACTAATCATGTTCAGTCTGCGAGCAGCACCAGCAGAAACATCAATAATTCTACCTTTAATGAAGGGACCGCGATCGTTAATTCTTACTATTACAGAACGACCATTATTAATATTAGTAACTCTAACTCTAGTACCAAAAGCCAAAGTACGATGAGCAGCAGTTAAAGCATTAGAGTTATAGATTTCCCCATTTGCAGTGCGACGTCCATGAAAGCCTGGTCCATACCAAGAAGCTCTTCCATTGAAGACGGTGCGAGCGATCTGAGTAGGAGCAGTAGGAGAAAGATTAATTTCTGATTGGGGAGAGGCTACTGAGTTCAGTTTATCTAATTCTAATTGATTAGCTTCTGAAGACTCTAAATTAATAGCTAAAATTTGATTGTCTAGAGTTTTTGATTCTTCTTTATTTATGACAGATAAATCATTATTATTTTGCTCATTTTTGATCGACTGAGCCTCAGTAGGAAGCTGCAATAGAGTTAAAGCACAAACATTTGCACTTAACGTTACTAAACTTGTAGCCAAACTAAATGTTTTTTTATTGATCATAATTTTGTATTAAGAATCGACCTAAGAACTAAAAGTTAATTTTTAATTCACCGTCGATAGTAATTTTTGTTAAAAGCTTTTAAATATTATTGTCTGCATCTAGACTACATAGGAATTGTAAAAATACCGAAAAGAAACTCAATAATTCCGATTAATCGGCAAAAATAGAACAGAATATTTAATGAATCACATTGGTGCAAATAGATAAAATAACCCTTGACAAATAATATTTTTGAGAAAAAAAAGCTCAAGCTCAAGCAGAAATGAGAAATTTTTGAACAATCAAATTCGATAAGACAACAAAAAGCTGGTAATTTTTGCGGAGTATGGAGTGTAGGGGTTGTAAAGTAGGATAATTGCAGAGGTATCTGAAGCTATAAACCCTTTCAAATAGTTGAATAATTGATATTTTGTCTCTATTTTGATTGGGTTATTTTACGGTTATTTATATTTAAGTGAGATTGCATATGGATTACAAAGAAGCAGGGGTTGATATTGAAGCGGGAAGAGATTTTGTTACTCAAATTCGTGAGGATGTACAAAGTACCTACCGTTCAGGAGTACTAGGTGGATTAGGTGGATTTGGAGGTTGTTTCGAGTTACCTACTGGTTATAAACAACCTATATTAGTTTCTGGCACAGATGGAGTAGGGACAAAACTGAAAATTGCTCAAGAATTAAATCGTCATGACACAGTGGGAATCGATTTAGTAGCTATGTGTGTTAACGATATTCTCACCTCTGGTGCCGAGCCTCTGTTTTTCCTAGATTATTTGGCTACAGGAAAGCTCAATTCTCAACAATTAGCAGAGGTAGTAAAAGGTGTAGCTGAAGGTTGTCGCCAAAGTGGTTGTGCTTTATTGGGAGGAGAAACCGCAGAAATGCCTGGTTTTTATCAGTTGGGAGAATATGATATTGCAGGTTTTTGCGTGGGAGTAGTGGAAAAGAGCCAGTTACTAGATGGCTCTCAGGTTAAAGTTGGAGATATAGCGATCGCGTTATCTAGTACAGGCGTTCACAGTAATGGTTTTAGTTTAGTCAGAAAAATCATTAGCTCCCAAAATCTATCTTGGGATTCTACACCGAGTATTCTAGGAGGAAAAACCTTAGGGGAAACTTTGATTACTCCTACGAGAATTTATGTCCAACCTATACTAGAAGCCTTACGAGGGGACATAGAAATTCACGCAATGGCACATATTACAGGGGGTGGATTACCTGAAAACTTACCTCGTTGTTTAGGTAAAAATCAGTCAATTAAAGTTAATCTTGACCAGTTAGAGATTTTACCTGTTTTCCAATGGCTGTCGGAAGTAGGTCAAGTTTCCTCAGAAGCTATGTTGCAGACTTTTAATATGGGTGTGGGGTTTGTGGTGATTGTACCAGCAGAACAAGCAGAGATGGCTTGTAATTGGTTTGAATCTTGCAATATCCATTCCTATAAAATAGGTGAAGTAGTAATAGGAAATGGTACTTTTGAATGTTAACGATTAATAAGTAGTCGATTTTCTTCCCCAGTTCTTCCCCATTTGTCCTTATCTTGAATATGTAATTGATTCTGAAGATAGTTTCTTTATAGAAAATTATGTTAGCTCTTGACTCCTCTACCGCATCCATCCAGAAAATGAGCCTAAGAAATGACATTTCTGGGGTGCTGTTAAATAACCATTATGCCATAGCAAAAGTTATTGGTAGAGGAGGAATTGGCATTACTTATTTGGGTTTTGATTCTTATCAGTTTAATAAACCCTGTGTGATCAAAGAATTTGCTCCTTTCGGTCAACAAGAGCAGCAAGTACAACAATTAAAAGATTTATTTATCCGTGAATCACAAATACTTTCTCAACTAGAACACCCTCAAATACCAAAATTTTATGCCTGCTTTGAAATTGAAGAAAGACTTTTCTTAGTTCGAGAGTATATTGAAGGGAAATCCTATGGTCAACTGCTTAAAGAACGAGTCAAACAAGGAAAAACTTTCTCCGAGTTAGAAGTTTTGGCTTTGTTAAAAAATACGTTAGCAATTTTAACCTACATCCACAATAACGGTGTTATTCATCGAGATATATCTCCTTGCAATATTATGCAGCCAACAGATGGAGAATTACCGATCTTAATTGATTTTGGTGTAGGGAAAAAATGTGATGATTTACTTCAAGAAAAAACTGATAATTCAACTAATCATTACGACAACTATACTTTAGTTGGTAAAATTGGTTATGCTTCTCCTGAACAATTAAGATTCGGGAAATGTTCTGCTTGTAGTGATCTTTATAGTTTGGGAATTAGTGCGATCGCATTACTTATTGGAAAACACCCCAGTGAATTTATTAATTACGACTTACAATCCCAGTGGCATAACAAAGTTACAGTGAGTGAGAATTTGGCTGAGTTTATTAGTAAACTAACAGCCTATACTCCTAAACAACGCTATCAATCAGCCGAAGAAGCTCTTGTTGATTTAGAATCTTTATAATACAGTCAATGAACAATGAATGAAAACCAAGATATTGGTTGTATCTAATTAAAGTGAAAGCCACTATATTAATAGATTCGCTCAATAAGTTTTTTGGCTGGCTAGAGAAAAATAATCATGCTGTCGCTAATAGTTTACAACCAGGTTTGAGTTATCAAAATATAGAAGAAAAAGTAACTTCGTTACCATTTCAGTTACCCCAAGAATTATATGAACTTTATCAATGGAGAAATGGGACTCCAGAAGATAGTAAAAGCGATAATGTAGATTTTTTTCTGAATTATAGATTCATACCATTAGAAGAATCTATAAAAATTAGATTAGATATATTAGAAGATGATTCTTGGATAATAGATTCGCTATTTCCTTATGCTTGGGTTCCTATCTTTACTTTTGAAGGAGAATACTATGGTGTTATTGGCTCGGAAAAGCAAAGATACTCTTCTCCTATAATTTATATTTATCATAGTGAAGCTATAAGCTATATTAGCCTAACTACAATGATGCAAACCATCGCAGAATGTTATCAAACTGGAGCTTATTATCTTGATCAGAATGGTTATTACGCTCAAAAGAAAGAAGATGTAGATAATATTATTTTAAAATACAATCCTGGCGTAATTGTTAATAGTTATTATGGGGATTACCATCACCATCCTGAAATAATTAAAAAATCCAAGACACTAGAAATTATTAATATTTATAGTAAAGATCGTAGTTGTCTTATTAGTACAGAAATAAAAGACGATAGAAATAATTTGAGAAAATTTATTGAATATTTAGGAGGCAGAATAATCAGAATACAAACCAGTAACATTAAACAGGAATCTTGTTATAGTAGCTATGTTATAGAAGAAAGATTTTATAGCGATCACGATAAATATGAATCTCAAGTAATAGCAACCAAAAAAGGTTGGTTTGGGTGAAAAATCACCTTGATAGCGACAGCACAGAATACAATCAAAATACAAACTTACAGGTAATTATTCTATGAAAGGAATTCAGTATTTAGTTAATGACGAAGGTAAAAAAACAGCAGTTTTAATTGATTTGGAAGAATATGGCAAACTTTGGGCAGACTTTCAAGATATTTTAGTATCTCGATCTAGAGCAAACGAAACAGAAATATCATGGGAAACGTTACAAGCAGAAATAGGACAAGATGTTTACAAAGATTGAACTGAGAATATCTCATTTTATGATTAGAAATCGCTTTACAAGTAAACAACTTATTTTAAGTGCAGCAGTAGTAAAAACAAACAAGACATTTTGAACTCAGACCCCGAAATAAACTAAAGTAAAAGATTGCTAGGCTCTATTACCCATATCCCTCTGATGTCTGCTGTAACTACTAAACCCGTCAATCTCAATTTCCCTCTTACTGCGGTAGTGGGACAAGAATCTATTAAAATCGCATTATTACTAGCTGCTATCGATCCTCAATTGGGAGGAGTTGCGATCGCTGGTCGTCGCGGAACGGCTAAATCCGTTATGGCACGGGCGATTTATGATTTATTACCTCCCATCGAAATCATTAAAGATTCCCTCTACAATTGCGATCCTACTCAGCCCAGTCAATGGGATGATGACACTATAAGTAAATATGGGGAAACTAAAACCGAAGATATCCCAACTCAGATTATTCGTTCTCCTTTTGTGCAGATACCTTTAGGAGTTACAGAAGACAGGTTACTGGGTTCGGTGGATGTAGAAGAATCGGTAAAACGGGGTGAACCAGTATTTCAACCAGGATTATTAGCGCAGGCGCATCGAGGAGTACTATATATAGATGAGATTAATCTTTTAGATGATCAGATAGCGAATCAGTTACTTAGTGTGCTAACTGAAGGAAGAAATATTATCGAAAGAGAAGGAATTAGTTTTCAACATCCTTGCAAACCCATATTAATTGCAACTTATAACCCCGAAGAAGGGAATTTGCGAGAACATCTCCTAGACAGAATCGCGATCGCGTTATCCGCAGATAGTGTATTATC
>JASJDF010000186.1 GCA_030065715.1 Xenococcaceae cyanobacterium MO_188.B19
TTATGCGCTTGCGCTTGCGAAGCTCTACCTGAAAGGTCAGCTCTACCCGCAGGGGCAGCGGTATCCTTTAGGACATTGTTCCTTTCCAAGATAACCATCCTATTACCCACCACAGGATTACGAGCTAATAATTTACCATCTTTGTCTTGAATGATCAGTTTGTCAAAAGCTAATTGACGAGATCGCTTTAAAATTTCATAAGCTATTTTATCTTGGCGATCGCTTTTTGTTTGATACCATTGATCATCAACTGTGACTGATAATTTGCTGCTCTTAAGATCCGCTTCTATAGCAGTTAATAATTCTGGTTCATAAGATGTAGCAATTTTGGTAATTCTTTGCTCGATAGCTGCGATCAATTTTTGTTCAGGAGTTAACTCAATCGGGGGTTTCTCTTGAGGTTTAACTGCTGGGGTAACAACTTTTACTTCAGGTAGTTTCTCTTGAGGTTTGACTTCTGGGGTAACAACTTTTACTTCAGGTAGTTTCTCTTGAGGTTTGACTTCTGGAGTAACAACTTTTACTTCTGGTGGTTTGTCTTCAGGTTTGACTTCTGGAGTAACAACTTTTACTTCTGGTTGCTTTTTGGAAGGAGTTTGAGTTGGTTCGATTAATTGTATTTCAGTTCTTCTTTCTGAGCCAGTTTCAGTAATCATTATTTCCTCTGGAATCAGAGTTTCTTTGGTTTCTGATTTTGGCTCAATGGTTTTTTCTACTTCTTTTTTGACTACTGGTTGTTCAGCAGTAATCTCTGGAAGGGCGGTTTCTGCGATCGCCTGAGATTGGGCTGGTAAGAATTGTAACCCAATTTGCATCAAAGAAATTGCGATCGCTGCCGTAATCCCTATAATCAACAATTTTTGTGGCTGAAACTTAGGAAGTTTAGCACTTTTAGAAGTTATTCTTAGTGCTGATGGCTCGGAACTTTCCTCCTGGGGTAGTTTTGTTTCTTCAACAGTATCAGCAACTTTTTCAGCTTCGATTACAGGGGTTTCTATGGAATTCTGGGCTTTGGATATCATACCTTCTAGTTCTTCTGTAGTTTGACTCAAAGTTTCTAGAGAAGATGATTCTGGTAATTGTTGTACATTTATCTTGTCTAGCTCTTGAATAACTCCTTCTAATTGCTCATTAGTTTTCCGCAACTGCTCCTTGATTGTTTCAGCTTGGGACAAAGACTGTTTCCGAGATTGTTCTGATTCCATAGTTTCCCCTCTCTCTTCTAAATTCAACTAGAAAGCTTGAATCCACTCTTTAATTTGGTATTCAGTCCAAATACCATTTTGCCAATAAGGATCGGATTCGACCAACTCTTTTACTGTGTCCGCCTTTTCTGCTTCGTAGATACCAAAAACTTGAGTATTATCTTTAGTGGGTCCCAAAGTAACTAAGATACCTTGCTCTTTCTGCTTGCCTAGCCCTTCTAGATGAGCTTGACGATAAGGGGTGCGTTTTTCTAGGGCATTTTCACAATAGCTACCCCACATGATGTATTTTGCCATATTAATTTCTAATTTGAGCTATTTTACTGCGTAATGCTTCAATATCGGCTAGTAAGGCAGACTGTGAGATCGCTTCTTGTTCTCCAGAAGCCAACCATTTCAGGTTTACAGTCCCATTTTCCGCTTCTGCATCCCCTAAGACTATACAAGCAACTGCACCACTGCGATCGGCTCGTTTAAATTGTTTACCAAATGCACTACCGCTTAGGTCTAATTCTACAACCAAGCCTGTACTGCGTAGTTTTTGAGCTAATACTAGTCCTTGGGCTTCTGCTTTTGTACCACGAGACACTAGATAAAAATCTGGGGAAGTTACAGGGGCTTTTTGGAGTTGTTGGAGGAGTAAAACTAATCTTTCCATACCCATAGCCCAACCAATAGCTTGAGTATCGGGTCCTCCCAATTCTCCTATCAAACCATCATAACGACCACCACCACAAACCGTAGCTTGGGAACCTAAATCATCAGATTTAATCTCAAAAGCAGTGTGAGTATAATAGTCTAGTCCTCGTACTAAACAGTGATTGATATTGTAAGGAATGCTCAGGTCTGTTAGTAATTGTAATACTGTGTCAAAGTGTTTCTTAGAACTATCACTGAGGTGATCGATAATTTTTGGCGCATTTTGGGCGATCGCCTGAGTTTTAGCATCTTTACTATCTAAAATTCTTAAAGGGTTACGAGTTAAGCGATCTTGAGAATCTTTATCTAATTCATCTTGATAAGGTTCTAAATATTCTATTAAAGCTTCTCGATAATTCTGTCTATCTTCTCCTCTTCCCACAGAATTAATATCCAGAGTGAGATTTTTTAAACCCAAAGCTTGTAAAATATCTGTCGCAATAGCTATAGCTTCTACATCAGCACGGGGCGCACCAGTACCAATTAACTCTAATCCGATCTGGTGAAACTGTCTCTGACGACCAGCTTGAGGTCTTTCGTAACGAAACATTGCACCAGTGTACCAGAGACGTTGTACAGAACCTAAGGAAAACAATTTATTTTGAATATAGGATCGTACCACTCCTGCTGTACCTTCAGGACGTAGAGTAATAGACTTCCCTCCTCCTTTAGTTGGAAAAGTGTACATCTCTTTTCCAACAATATCCGTAGCCTCTCCAATTCCCCTCTCAAAGAGTTCAGTTTGTTCAAAGATAGGAACCCGAATTTCTTGATATAATGCCCTAGTTAATATATTTCTGGCAGTAGCTTCGATTAGCTGCCAGTAACCCACCTCTTCTGGCAATATATCTTTGGTTCCCCGTAAAGCTTGTATCATTTATCAGTCATCATTTATCAGTCATCAGTAATCACCTTATCAATTATTTTGAAAAATACGAATTAATTAATTTTGTTTTACTACTTATCCAAGCTCATAAAGTATTACATAAAGTATTACTAAAATCTTTAACTCTTTGTCTGAAGATATTATTCATTCTTTGACTGCTTAGGAATATATTTTAGATTCTGTATCTGTCCAGCCAATTTTGAAAATTAATATTATAAATCATTAGCAAAATGGTTAAATGCAATTGCATTTAACCATCGCTAATTTTTATGCTTACTTAAGCAACTAAAAAAACATCATCACTAGCTGCTATCAGATCACTAGCCTTAACGCTTGTAATGAATGCTAGAGGCTCATTATTAAAACTAAGCAAAGTATTCATGCCAATGGGGTCAATAGATATATCTTCAGTAGTAATGCCACCGTAAAGCACTATGGTATCAACTTCAAGTTCTAGGTCAGTAATGGTATCCATACCTTCAGTGGGAGCTAAAACAAAACTATCTGCATCTTGTCCTCCAGTTAGTATGTCGAAACCTATACCACCTCTTAGTAAATCGTCTCCTGCTCCACCTCCAATGATATCGTCTTCTGTGCCACCGAATAGTCGGTCATCACCCCCTTGACCTTTGATGATATCGCTTCCTGGTCCACCGTAAACCATATCATCTCCGCCAATAGAGGAGTTACTATCATCTCCGTTTAGTAAATCGTTGCCACCACTCCCCCAGATTAAATCGTTACCGCTTCCGCCAATAACTACATCATTCCCACCAAAGCTGTTAATGCGATCATCTTCATCAGTACCAAATAACAGTTCACTCTCATCTGTTCCAGCAATTAGAGGATCATTTTCCCCTTCATGACCTTGATGATGTCCCCCATGTACTCCTAGTTCTTGAGGTGCGTAGATACCTACATTAGGATTGGTAATGGCAAAAGTTCCATTGGGATTAAAGGAATGAAACCATCCATGCAACATCCAAAACTTGGGGCTGTAGTCTTTATCTGATTCTGGGAATAGTTGGAAATTAGTATCTTGTAAACGTTTGAGAATATCGGTTACACGTACATCTTCTTCAAAATAAACGGACTCAGAATTTAAGTTACCTATCCCTGTAGCCCAGGCACTTCTATGAGTGTGCCAATCTTCAGTTGTTAAAGTATCGAAGGAAACTGCTGGAGGATGGTCGTCTTCCTCCTTAACAAAAAGCTCTCCTAAGGGGTTATCAGGAGTTGTCTCTTGTCTTTGAGGGGTGCGAATGTAGAACAAGGCTATGAGATTTCCCTGAGCATCATAGTTTAAACCTACAGGACGTTTGAGATTCATCAGATCCAACTCTTCCAAATTCCCAATTTCACTAGCTAGAGTTGGATTGTAGTAGTGAATGCCATGACCCTTAACTTCTTGTGTGAAAGGAATATAACCATCAGCAAGTGCTTGATCCTGTCCATTAGAACCATAATATTGCATCGTGGCTTGAGTGACTTGGGCGATTTGCTGATCAATTAAAGGCACATCTGAACCAAGAGTACCAACTGCTTCAATTATGTCATCAACGTCGATATCCCCGTCTGCATCACGATCATAGAGAGGATGATAAAGATCGTCTCCTTTAGTCGAATTATAACGAGAGATAATGTCGTCGATATCATTACGATCAACCTCACCATCACCGTTGAAGTCTGCAACGGTCAGTAACTTTGTGATCGAGTTTGGGGTATTATCGTGGTGGGGATCGTCAGAATCAGATGGGTTTTCTTCGTGTAATATATTACGTCTAAACAACTTGTGTTTGTTGTAGAAATCTCTTTGTCTTTTAAAGAAACTCCTTGTTTCTGTTCCGAAACGTATATTTTCGGGATCTCTGGTGTTTATCTCTAGCTTATAGTTTTCCCCAATACTTGTTCTCTGTCTTATACCTTCTTTGTCTGATTTAATAAAAAACTGTTTTGATAGAGAATTATTGAAATTCAGATCAAACTCTTCAACTTTTTTTCTACTATGAACAAATGGAAGTTTAATTAGATTCTTGAGAAGATTGTTGCCCTCCCAAACTAATGTTCTGTAATTATCAACTTTAGTCATCACTAGCCCTCCTTCTGCCAAAGTAAGTAGCTAGGCAAAATTACTTATTTATTTACTACTCAGTTATTTATCTTGTTGCCTGTTTTAATGAAATATTAAATTAATTCTGCACAGGTACTTATCTTATACGACTAGAATATTTTTACTATACTATAATAATAATTATACATTTTTATCTTGTGTAATTCTAGAAAAACTTCTGTAATTTCTCTCTGAAAGCGATTGTCTGGAAGAACAGTTATTACCAGGAATATTAGAAGAGATGATCGCTGCGGGTTTGGATATTAACCAGTTACCTCAATCTGTTCAAGATGAGATTGCATCTTGGGACGAGGAGATGTGTTAGCTGTAGAAGAAGGAGAAGATATTTTCCTGACTAAAACAGGAGGGGAGAATGGTATCCCTGGTGGTGTGGATGCAGATCAATTCTGGATTGTAATGCCAGACTTTTCCAACAATCCTCAAACTATCGAAGATTTGGAGTTAGATATAGACGAAATTGTCATAGCAGAAATTCATGCTTCTTCAACAACAGACTTGAATTTTAGTCAGAACGGAAATGACGCAATTATTAGTTTTAGTGCTACAGACTTGGCTGTTTTTCTTGCTACTGATGTCAATCAACTAGAAAACAATGGTATTTTTAGATTTATTTAGTCTATAATTTCCATTCATCGCAAACCATGAACTATTCACCATTACCCACTCTCCCTTTATTAGAAGCACAGCAAGTTAGCAAGTATTTTGGTGGATTAGCTGCGGTCAAACAAGTTGACATAGCTATTTACCCAGGAGAAATTGTAGGTTTGGTAGGACCCAACGGTAGCGGTAAAACAACTCTTTTTAATTGTCTTAGCCGTCTGGAACCAGTTAATCAAGGTAGGATTATTTTTAGGGGTCAAGATATTACTAATACTCGTCCTTATCAAGTTGCGAGAATGGGATTGTCTCGGACTTTCCAAAAACTCCGAGTATATCGCCAAATGACAGTTTGGGAAAATATGCTGGTTAGTCATCAATGGCGTGGTGAAAATCTGTTGACACTGTTCAAATCAAGCGATCGCAAAACCAGCAGAAGAGCCAGAGAATTATTAGGATTATTAAAATTATCTCCTCTAAAAAATGAATATGCAGGGAATTTATCTGGTGGTCAACAGCGTTTATTAGAAATAGGGATGGCTTTAATGCCAGATCCAGAAATAATTTTATTAGATGAAGCCACTTCTGGCGTTAATCCCACCCTCATTGAAACCATCAAAGATCGTATTTTGCTTCTGAATCGAGAATATAACAAAACCTTTCTTGCCATCGAACATAATATCAATTTTATCTCCGATTTATGCGATCGCGTTTATGTATTAAATCAAGGAGAAAAACTCGCTGAAGGTACTCCCACAGAAATTCAAGCTAATGATGCTGTGGTTGAGGCTTACTTTGGAACTTAAGTAATGAGTAATGAGTAATGAGTAATGAGTAATGAGTAGCAACAAGTAATAAATAACCATAATGTTAACTATCGAAAATATATACGCTGGTTATCGAGATTTTGATATTCTCAAAGGAATTAACTTAAAGGTTAATTCGGGGGAAATTGTTTGTGTTATTGGTCCCAATGGTGCTGGCAAATCTACCGTCTTTAAAGCGATCTACGGATTGGTAAAAATTCGCCAAGGAAGAGTTATTTTTGGCGAGAAAGACATTACTAACCTGCCACCTCAGCAAATATTGCAATCAGGTATCGCTATTGTGCCTCAAATGCGTAGTGTTTTCCCTCAAATGTCCGTTAAGGAAAACCTGGAATTGGGAATGTATTTAGAAAAAAATCCCCAACGCATTCAGCAACGCATTAATTATGTCTTAGAATTATTCCCTAAACTAGCAGAAAGACAAAATCAACAAGCTGGTACTATGTCTGGTGGAGAACAGCGGATGTTAGAAATTGGACGCTCCCTGATGCTAGAACCCCAAATGGTAATGATGGATGAGCCTAGTGCTGGTTTATCTCCTAGCATGACCAAAATGATTTTTGAAAATATTATCCGTCTGAATCAAGAAATTGGTCTAACAGTACTCGCTATAGAACAAAATGCTCGTCAGGGATTAGAAGCCAGTGATCGCGGATACGTATTAGAATTAGGCAAAAATACTTATGAAGGAAAAGCCTCAGATTTATTAGGTAATTTAGAAGTTCGTCGTTCTTTTTTGGGAGGCTAATTACGCCAATTCTCTTTAACTGAGATATTCCACTTCAATCGAAAATAATTTTCCATCTATTTCGCTAGTGCGTGAGAATTGGTATTAAATGAAATTGATGCAAACATAGTAGTGTGGCAGAAAGCTATGAAAGTTGAGCAAGATTATCTTTCAGAACGCAAAAACTGCTTCCATCATTATGAATTAAAATATGATAACTAAGAAATTAATTGCGATCGCTTGTATTAATGCTCAATAACTATATGCGATCGCCATCTGGGGTTAATGTACAACATTAGATGTTGGTGGTTCATAGGGTCTAATATGCTTCAACTTAAAGGATTATTTTATGGATGTATTAGAACAAAATAATCTTATCAATAAAAATATTACTTTTATTGATTCTTCTAACAATCCTTTAGAGATAAGTATTATTTCTTTGTCTTGCAATACAGAACAGCAGGAAATTACAAAAGTTTCTGTAATATTGCAAGTAAGTTTAGAAATTTATCAACAAATTAAAAACCAGCATTTATTCAATCTTAAGTCAGATATTACTAATGCTCCTGATAATATGAAATTTATTGCTGAATCTGACATTATTATCGAAGCTACTTTAAATCCAGATTTATTACCGAACTTACAACAAAAAGCAACTAATACAGAAGAAGTTGCCAATTATTTATTACATCTAAGTGAACAACAGTTAGATGATGTTCTATTATCTACGGAAAGTTGGTTAGCTTTATCTGTTAAACAGCAACAAGAAACTGGAGAAGTAGGATATAAAACTTTTTGGTCTTATATCAATCCTGCCTTGATGTCAGAAGAAAATATTTCAGAAGCAGAATTGACTCAAGGTATGAGCAACTTTTTTCAAGACTTAATTAGTAATAGTTTTGATTCTGCTAGCAAGGAAATTGGAGAAGAAACTTTAGGTAAAATATCTAATTTTTGGTCAAAGCTTACTGAAGATCTAACTGAAGAAAGTGTATCTCTATTTCAGACTGTAGTTAACTTTTTTACTCAAGATGATTGGTCTTTTATGAGAATCCAAGGCGATTCTGCTTTAAAATTATTATATGAGGGTAAAAGTCAATACTGTTCGTTTAGGCTTAAAAGTCATATGGTGAGTCAAATTTAGAATTTAGAATTTAGAATTTAGAAAAAAATAATTACCAGATCTTTCTATTAATAAATAGACTAAAATATAAATAAATTAGTCAAATATATATGACCAAAAATGCCAAAAAAAGATATACAAGAAAGAACGCTAAATTTTAGCATAAGAATAGTTAAACTCTGTAAATTTCTGAGAGAACACGGGGGGACAGGATATGACTTAAGTAAACAATTAATACGCTCTGGAACAAGTATTGGAGCCAATGTTGAAGAAGCACAAAGGAATTAAGAATTAAGAATTAAGAATTAAGAAAAAAATTACTTCTAAATTCTACATTCTACATTCTACATTCATTACTACTTCCTCTCCTAAATGAATCTAATGAATTAATCTCTATTCTTCATGCAATTATTAAAAATACTAAAGCTCAAAATTGATTCTAAATTCTAAATTCTAAATTCTAAATTCCTCCTGAACGGGTGTTTTCGAGCTTAACCGAACAGTATTGCATTACTATCTTGCTAACCACTCCCATTCAATTAAAGTAGATTCAGGAATAGAAAGGCATAAATCAGAACCATCATCAAGTATGGTTGAAAGCTTTAAAGAGCCTTTTGACGGTAGTATGGGCAATAAGCTGGTCAAATCAAATTCCCCTACATTGGGTGCGAAAGATGAGTCTGAAAGCATATCTTTCGCGCTTAGAACTTCGCCCCTTGAAGTAATAATTTCTAAGGGTTGAGGGTGGATAAATTGAGCTATTCCTGGAAATCCCACTAATCGTAAATGATACTTGACCACTCTATTGGATTGATATTCAGGGAAAAGAACTACTTGCCATGTCATTCCCTTATTATCTTTAACAGAAGTGTGAGCATGATAACGTAATACTCCAGGGCTTTCATGATGTTCTCGTAATACTGCTGCTGCGGGTAAACAAGTTAAGTTTGAACTACAACATAAAAGTATTAAACAACCAGTAACTAAAATTAATTGATATATTTTATTCATCTGAAAATTAAGTTTTTTAGCGATCGCTAAATACCGAAATAACTCTTCTCTTATTATTTCGATCAGTGCTAACTACTGCATTATTTTCTTCAATCTTGATTACTGCTTTATCTCCTGTTAATTGTAAAGGAGGAGAGCTTTGCTCATAAAAAACATTACCTCTAGCATCGATAATTTGAGTAGGAATGTTCCAAGTTAAATCATCAGCATAAAATTTTGCTGGATTAATCTTTCTATTCCCTTTGACTCCTTGAGTCAGATTGGCAATATTGGTAGTCAAATCCATATCACCTCGATTACCTGTAATTCTGATTTGACGTTGACGATCAAAAATTTGAATCGGGCGATCGCTTATTATAGTACTTTTTTCATAATTCCATTTTGCTGAATCTGTAGCTATCTGTATGGGAGGTGCTAGGGAAATCAACTCAATGTTTTTTGTTAAGGTAAGGGTTTTGGTAGATAAATCCCATTCTCCTCCATCGGATATTAACCTTTCTGTAACAACTGTTCCTTCATAACGCACCACTCGCCAAGGTTTGTTACCTATAATCTTTTCTTGGGGAATATACCAAACTAAGCGGTCTGTTTCTAATCTCAAAAAAGGAT
>JASJDF010000187.1 GCA_030065715.1 Xenococcaceae cyanobacterium MO_188.B19
CCCAAGCCAAAACCAGCATGAGGTACTGTTCCATAACGGCGTAAATCTAAATACCACCATAAATCATCTGCTTCTACTCCTGTTTCTTGAATGCGTCTTTCTAAAATATCGAGTCTTTCTTCTCTTTGAGAACCACCAATGATTTCTCCAATGCCAGGAGCGAGTACATCCATTGCGGAAACAGTTTTTTCTCCTTCATCTAAGCGCATATAAAAGGCTTTAATCTCTTTAGGATAGTTGGTAACGATAACTGGTTTTTTAAATAGTTCTTCTGCTAAATAGCGTTCATGTTCTGATTGTAAGTCAATGCCCCACTCTACAGGGAATTCAAATTTTTTATTGGCTCCCTCAAGGATTTCTACCGCTTTAGTGTAAGTGATTCTGGCAAATTCATTGTTGATAATGTTATCAGCAGTCCCTAAGATTGTTTTGTTAATCCACTTGTTGAAAAATTCCATGTCTTCAGGACAAGTTTCTAAAACATATTTGAAGATATATTTTAAGAATTCTTCGGCAAGATTTTGATCTCCTTCTAAGTCACAAAAAGCCATTTCTGGCTCAACCATCCAAAACTCAGCAAGATGACGAGAGGTGTTGGAGTTTTCGGCGCGAAAAGTGGGTCCAAAAGTATAGACATTTTGAAATGCCATTGCCATTACTTCCGCTTGTAGCTGTCCACTAACCGTGAGATAGGCTGGTTTGCCGAAAAAGTCTTGGGAGTAGTCAACTTTCCCTGCTTGATTTTTGGGTAAATTGTTTAAGTCAAAATTGGTAACAGTAAATAATTCTCCCGCACCTTCGCAGTCACTAGCAGTAATAATCGGGCTATGTATCCACATAAATCCTTTTTCTTGAAAGAATTGGTGAATTGCTACTGCACAAGCATTGCGTACTCGAAAAACTGCCCCTAGGGTGTTGGTACGCGATCGCAAATGATTTATAGTACGAAGAAATTCAAATGAGTGACGTTTTTTCTGTAAAGGATAAGTTTCAGCGTCAGCTTCTCCATAGACTGTTACGGAATCAGCTTGGATTTCAATTTTTTGCCCTTTTCCTTGAGAAGATACTAGTTTCCCTGCAACTTCGATAGAAGCTCCTGTATTAATTTTTTTGATAATGGTGTTATAGTCTGATATTCCGCTATCAATGACTACTTGCAGACCTGCTAAGGATGAGCCATCATTAACTTCGGTAAAGGCAAATCCTTTTAATTCTCTTTTGGTGCGTACCCAACCTTTAACTATTACAGTTTCTTCTGGTTGACCGTTTTTTAGAATGTCTGCAACTCGTCTAGTTTCCATATATGTTCTTAATTAGCAGTTGGTAAGAATTAATTATTTTATATCTAATTCCCGTTTTAGCAAGTCGATAGATTTGCTGTTGATGTAGTTGTCACTGCAAATTACTTCGGGAATACGAATCAAGTCAGGTCTAGCCATTACAATCGCCTGTTGTAATATATCATAACTGGAAGGTCCAGCTATTATAGTATGGGCAGTACGAACTACTGACATTAATCTTTGGTGATCATTATTAGTAGCAGTAAGCACTAGTAAATCATCTCCTCTTTGACTATGAACAATACTAGCAGCAATATCGAGAGTGCCTTGAGAGAGACTGACTATGCCTAAACAAGCTTGAGAAGGCAAGGTTTTAATCATCGCTAATTCCTTACTGTAGTCATAGATGTCTATGGGAATGACTCGAAAAGAATTGGGAGGAACAATATCTAGAACTTCTTTGATAAAGTAGCGATTAGTAATTAGTGTCCCAAAGTTGGTTTCAGCGAGAAGTTCATCTATATCTTCTAATGTGACTAAACTTACTTTTACATTGAGGGATTTGGTTAATTCTTGCTGCATAATTTCCCCCGCACTGATATCTCGATGGGGGACAGTGACAATAACTTTTTCTTGACAACTCAAACGCCAATCAATTTCTTCGAGAAACAACTCTTTAATTTGAAATAGACTGCAGTTTGATTGCAAAAGATTGTCGATACTTTCTTCAATAATTTTAGTTTGGGCAATGAGAGGAGAATCAGAATCAGCACTAACTTTTCTTTCTTGAGCTTTGACATAAATACCAGAGCCAGCAACAGATTCTACTAATCCCGCTTCTTCTAGCTGTTGATAAACTTTGCTAATCGTATTACGATGTAGCCCTGTAATCATTGCTAACTGTCGGGTACTGGGTAAACGATGACTCGGAGGATATTGACCAGATGCGATCGCAAATTGTATTTGGTCAAATAATTGTCTAGAAGCTGGAATGTCACTATCTGAATGTATTTGGAAGTTTAACATTGAACATTTAGCGTTTAATATGCGAAGCTGTATCCTTTAGGACATTTATCTTTTAACATTTAACATTGAACATTTAACATTGGACAAAGACTTAACATTGATCAATGTTGGATTATGAGGAATGGATGATAAAAGATAAGAGTCATTGGGGGTTACTATTATTATGGATCTTGGTTGGTGCGGGGTTAAGATTTACCAACCTGGAGTTGAAAGCACCTTGGGCTGATGAGTGGGCAACTTTAGTATTTAGTTTGGGAAATAGTTTTAAAACTATTCCTTTGGAACAAATTATTTCTCTAGATACTCTTTTGCAACCACTACAGTTAAGATCAGAAACCTCAACTCAAGATGTAGTTACTTATTTGATGGGAGAGAGTACTCACCCTCCAGTTTATTTTGTATTAACTCATATCTGGTTAAAATTATTGGGTCAGGAAGGATTAGTCTCTTTAAATTTAGCTCGTTCTCTTAGTGCTTGGTTAGGAGTGCTAGGAATTCCTGCTATTTTTGCTTTATCAAAGTTAATTAGTGGTTCAAAAAAAGTAGCACAATTTGCAGCTGCATTAATGGCAGTTTCTCCTTATGGGATTTATTTAGCCCAAGAAACCCGTCATTATACTTTGGCTATTTTGTGGGTAATGGCTTCATTAGCTTGTTTGGTAATAACAGTAAAGTATTTAGAAGCTGAAAAACCCCCCTCAATTCCATTAATCTTAATTTGGATTATTATTAATAGTTTAGGAGTAGCAACCCACTATTTTTTTGCCCTGGCTCTAGTAACAGAAATCTTAGTTTTATCTATATTTTATTGGAGAGAAATCAAAGAAAAAAAATCTTGGTTATTAATATTATTTACTCGACGATGGCGTAGAATTAATTGGGCAATTTTAGGAACAATTGCTGGTTGTTTAATCTGGGTTTGGACTTGGTCACATATTCCTGATAGTCAGTTAACAGATTGGACTGGACACGGTGATCCTTGGGGAAAAGATTTTTTTGAACCTTTAGGTCGTTTGGTAGCTTGGATTACCACCATGATTTTCCTGTTGCCAATAGAAGGAACGTCTTTAAATATTGCTATTTTATCAGGACTAATTATTGTTCTCTTTGTAATTTTATTGTTAATAGGCATCTGGAAATATTGGCATTATAACGAGATAATAACTAATGTAGACTTGACTAAAAAAGTAGTTGGTCAATATATTTTATTTGCCCTTGGGTTAATCTTGGCTATTACCTATATTGGTGAAAATGATATTACTTTGGCAGCTAGATTTCAGTTCTTTTATTTTCCTAGTATTTTGCTTTTAATTGCTGCTATTCTAAACTACATATGGGAGAAAGCAAGTAAATATGAATCATTATTGTTTGGAAAAAAGTTAGTTGTAGCGACACTATTATTAGGTTTGTGTGGAGGATTGGTAGTAATTAATAATTATGGTTATCAAAAACCAGATAGACCCGATCTAGTTGCATCTGGAATTAACCAAGCACAGAGTATTAATCCTGAGGTGCCAATTTTAGTAGCAACGGTGCACAAAACCCACGAACAGACAGGAGAAATGATGGGTATTGCTTGGGAATGGAATAAGCAGCAATCAGCTGATACAAATCATCAACCACAATTTTTATTACTCCATAAAGACGGAGATGAAACAGTCTTTAGAGTGACTCAAGGTTTACATAATAATTTGGATAAATTAGCTCGTCCTCTTGATCTGTGGGTGGTTAATTTCTCAGCTCCTACTGATTTAGAGCCAAAAAATTGTTTTCCTGATGAAGAGTTTAAATTAAGGTCTCCTGGCTATCGCCACAGGCTATATCACTGTTATTGAAATTTACCATTACTCTAGACTAGATGGGTTTTAGATACATTTGCTGAATCGAGTTGAGTGAATTGACTGAAGACATCTGATTTCAATTACTCTATTCTTGTATATAAAGAAAGAGGCATTAGCCATATTAGCCAACACCTCTAAGTCCCACGAACTGTGTCTCTGAATGATAACAGATCATTCAGCGACTACTATGAATCTATCATTTTTATTAACTTATTACTAAGTAAATGGCACTTTTGTACCAAAACTACTTGTTTTAACTAGCTATTAGCTAAGGCTTTATAGCGTGAGTTTAACTCCCTAACTATGGGAGTTAAAGAATAATTACAACTAATAGTGATTACCTACTTTTCGATGGTGTACCGCCGTTACAGCATCAAGGTTGGAAACTCTACCAGAAGTTACTTTGCTATAAACAACCCAATGATCGCTGCATTCCATGCGAGTCATAACTTCGCATTCTAGATAAGCTAAAGCATCTGTCAAAATTGGGGAGCCGTTAGTAGCTGTTTGAGTGTCAACCCCTGCAAAACGATCTGCACCTGGTTTAAACCGTTTGAGAAAGTGCTTCATTAATGATTGATACTTTCCTTCTTCCAGGACATTTAAAACAAAACGATCGCCTACTTGCATTAAAGATTCAATAGCTCGATCTTTAGCTACAGCAATAGTTAAACCAGGGGGTTGAAAACTAGCTTGAGATACCCAAGAGGCTAACATGGCACTTTTGATATCTCCTTTAGTAGCAGTAATTATATATAGTCCACCGCTAATTCTTCCCATAGCCCGATCAAGATCGTGATCTAAAGCTTTCATCTGCTTAACTAATTTGTCACGGGTTAAAAGTTGTCCTAAATCTGTCCCTGACTCTTCGCAAAGCTGATAAATGGCTTCATTAGGAGTATCTTTAACTCGGATGGAAGGAAAAGCTTTTTTGAGTCCTACATCTCGAAATTTAGTTAGTAATGGATCGATGGGTTCGTCATTATCTCCATAAGATTCAAACATACCAATGACTTGCTTTTCTTTAGCAGCAGCTAAAATTGTTCCGACATTGGCTACTATATCTTGATGATTATGACCTGATAGGGGAGGCATTCCCAAAACAATACCAGAAGCACGGGAGACAATTTCATGAACCTCTGTATTTTCGGCAGACCGCAAGTCTAGCATTTCTACCGCTACACCAGTTTTAGTAATACCTCTGGCTATAGCTTGAGATAAGCGATCGCTATGACCGTAATCGGAGACGTAAAATACTGCTACATTTTTTTCCGCTTTAGTTTGAGCTTTGCTCCATTTTTCGTAACGGTCTAATAATTCTTGAAGATTGTGGCGTAGGATTGGACCATGTCCATTGGCGACAGTGGTAATTTCTCCTAGTTTTGCCATTCGTTTCATGGCAGAGAGTACGGAACGAGCATTAGGAGCCATGAGACAGTCGTAGTAAAATCGATAGTCCCCTTCAATAACGGATAAGTCTTCATCAAAGAAGGCATCGGAACAATAGTGCATCCCAAAAGCATCGCAAGTATAAAGAATATTGGTACCGCGATCGTAACTAAAGATTGTATCGGGCCAGTGTAGGTTAGGTGCATTAATAAAATCAATCACATGACCTTTTCCTAAATCAATGCTCTGACCACTTTTAACTGTCTGACTTTCAAAAGGTTGATGGACTAAATCTTCTAAAAACTTGATTGCTGTTTTAGCACCTACTACTATTGCTTGAGGTGCTAATGCTAATACGTCTTCTACTAAACCACTGTGGTCTGGTTCAGTATGACTGATGATAATGTAGTCAATGGTCTTGGGGTCAACAAGTCCAGTAAGGGTATCTAGATATAGCTGACGAAATTTAGCATGAGAAGTATCAATTAAAGCTGTCTTGTCTCCCTGAATCAGATAGGAGTTATATGTAGTACCATTGCGTAAGCCAAATTCAATATCAAAGCGATCGCGATCCCAATCAAGAGAACGAATGGTTGTACTATCACTCGCGATCGCAGTAGTTTGTATGGTTAGCCGTTTTTCGGTTTTTACTGGTGTTGCTACCATTCTCCTACTCCTTCACATTTTTTAAAATTATTTACTTTTCTTTATTGTAGAACTACTACACCTGAAATTAGGATGAGTGGGGAATTTTAGGGTTATTACTTGTCAAGCAGGATAAAATAAGTTAAGATAATATGGCTTTATTAAGGGGCGAATGGCGGAATTGGTAGACGCACCACACTCAAAATGTGGCGGGAAACCGTGAGAGTTCGAGTCTCTCTTCGCCCATAATAATTCAAATTCAGTTTTCACAAGGCTTTGAGAGGTTCTCACGCTCACAATTCCCTTACATTTTATTCACTTACACCCAAATTACACCCACTTCCCGATTCGTGACAGGTTAAGAAAGTGAAAGAATTGTCAAGAGAGACTTTCCATCGTTTCAGTCAGAACAAAAATCTGTCAAACTGAGTCTCAAATCAGAGAAATCTTTGAGGAATGAAACACCAAAAATCGCTCAATAGCGATCATGTCCGACGACGGAATGTGCCAGCACCAGAAACCGAGCAGGTAAGTGAAAGACGCGAGCGAACTACTCACTCCCGTAGTCTGGGGGCAACAAGCCTACTATCGGCAACTAGGAATGAGAGCTAGAATTTTAACTCTCCCCTTGATGGTAGCTGCTGTATTGACACTGATTTGGCGACAAGTCCCCTCAGTGTGTGAACTAGCCCGAATGTTAAATCGTCAAGACTTATTGTGGGCTCAAGCCACCAAAGTTTCCCGTCAAGCCCTGGCACAAAGATTTTTGGAGTTTCCAGCTTCTGTATTTGAGAGAGTCTTGCAAGATTTGCTGCCTCAACTGAAGCTCAGATGGCAGCAACGTACTTCCCGTCCAATTCCTGAAGGAGTCGCTTATGGTCTGTCTCATTTTGAGCGTATTTGGACGGCAGATGGCTCCACCCTTGAAGCTTTATTTCGGAAACTCAGCAGTCTTGACCAAGTTCCAAAAGGAAAATTGGCGGGGAAAATCTGCACAGTCATTGAGTTGACAAGTCGCTTGCCCGTCAAGATCTGGTTTCATGAGAATCCTTATAGCAATGACTGTAACTTTCTGGAGGATTTGCTGAATCTAGCTACAGCCAAAACTTTACTCATCTTGGCTCGGGGCTTTTATGATTTTCTTTTTTTTGCCAACCTCATTGCCCAGGAAGTGGATTTTATCACTCGGCTGAAATCTAATGCCTCTATGGAAGTAGTCAAGATCTTAAGTGACAACTACCGACTCCGCGACCGCTTAATCAATCTAGGCAGTAACAATCAGGGGAATGCTTTACTGAAGCTGAGATTGGTGGAAATCCGTGTCGGTAAAGTTTGGTACTCTTATCTTACCTCAGTACTGAACCCCGAGATTTTGCCTCCCTACGTAGTAGCTGACCTTTATCGGCGACGTTGGCGCATTGAGCGTGAGGGACGCTGGGGTTTCCCCAGCTTGTCCAATCACGCTGTTGAAGAGGCTTTCAATCTAGTGAAACGATTGCTGGGATTAAGCTATTTGTGGACTGGTTCGATTAATGGCATCAAGCTTCAAGTTTGGGCTACTTGGCTGGTCTATGCTGTGTTATTAGATTTGGGCGATGCTGTTGCTGAGGAGCTAGCTCTGCCTTTCGACCGCATCTCTCTGGAGATGGTGTTTCGAGGACTCTATCACTTCCATCATGCTTACTCTCAGGGACAATCCACTGACCCAGTTAAGTATTTGTCCGCTCCGTCGAATCGGGATTTAGGCGTGGTCAAAGCAGTGCGCAAGAAGAAAGGAGAACCCTCACCCAAGCTAGATTTTTCTCCTTATCCTATTGCTTTTTATCCTGCTTGACAAGTAGACATTTTGCTTAACCTGTCACGAATCCTCTTTTTCACGAATATTACTTCTATTGTTAAGTAATATTGCCAATACTGTTGCGAAAACAAAAATAGTTTTATATTCTTTTAACAATTGCTATCGAGCAATACTAAAAAGTATTACAAAAAAGCAAATAACTAGTAAATAATATTTAGGCTTCACTCATTTTATTATTTATATTTGATATATTATCAAAATTCAACTATGAATTACTTTTTCATAGAGTTAAATTGAAACTAATTATTTGATAACTCAAAATATCATGATCTATCGCTTCTAATTCTTGAAATTGTCTAAAAAATATGGTTGAGCAAGTAAATTTTGATTCTTATGATGGTGATGATTCTAAATCAGTATCTTTATCTTATCTATTTTGGAATTTTCTTAAAATAGGTAGTACCGCCTTTGGCGGTTTTATGGCTTTAGTTTCTGTAATTGAAAATATTATTGTTGGAAAACGAAAATTATTAACCCATGAAGATATGTTGGATGGCATATCTTTAGCTAGTGTTTTACCTGGTCCTCTTGCTGCTAATGTAGTAGCTTATGTCGGGTATCGTCTCCGAGGTGGTTGGGGTGCATTAATGACAACTACCGCAGTGTTGCTACCTTCGTTTGCTTTAGTCACAGGGTTAGCTCATATTTATACTACAACGTCTCAGGATAATTCTACGTTGGACAGTGTATTTGCTGGATTTATTCCTGCGGTGATCGCAATTATTTTTAGTGCTGCCTATCGCATGAGCCAAAAAGCTGTTACTGGATGGAAAGAAATAGCAATATTGTTAGCTTCAGCTATTATTTTGGCTAATGTTGATAAAAAAAGCGATATTGGTCTTTATATTCCTGTAATTTTAATTGCTGTTTCGGGATTGATTGGTTGGTTTTTATATCGCCACAGAGTTGAAAGAGATTTAAGTAAGAACGCAAATTCCTCACCCCAAAAACAGTTCAATTGGAAGAGTATTGGGATTCCTTTGACAATTTTGGTAGTTTGTTTATTGCTATATCTAGTTCCTCTACCATTGGCACAAAATAGTTTAGCTAAACTAGCCACAACTTTTGCAGGGATGAGCTTAACCCTCTTTGGAGGAGGGTATGTTGCTATTCCAATTATTGAACAAGTTGTAGTGCATACTTATGACTGGTTGACTTTACCTGAATTCGGTAGCGCGATCGCGGTAGGGCAAATTACTCCTGGTCCAATTTTAATTAGTGCTGCTTTTATTGGCTATAAGGTACAAGGAATTATGGGTGCATTGGTTTCTACCTTTGCCATCTTTGCTCCTCCTGCTTTGTTGATGGTAACAATGTCCAATATCTTGGAGCATATTAAACAGTCTGTGTTTATTCAAGCTGCTCTTAAGGGTGTACGCCCTGCGGTGATTGGAATGATTTTTATCGCAGGTATTGTCTTGGCGCAAACTGCACCATTACACTGGGCTAGTTTATTAATTTTTGCAGCTTCCTTGATTGGAATTTGGCGATTTAAGTTGGAAGTAGTCTTAATCATTCCTCTTGCTGGATTGATTGGTTTACTACTTTACTAGATTGTTAGTTGCCCTAAAGGATTCCTAATCTTTTAGGGTATATTGGTAATTATATCAACTACTCATAATCACTTGAAATAAAGTTATCCCCCAATTCCACACTTCCCTAAAAATTGTTTTAACGCTATCCATTCTTGGTAATCTTTCAACACTTTTACCTTACAGAAATGGATAGCTTTTTTCCTGATTTCTAAAAATTGTCCGAACCATTGT
>JASJDF010000188.1 GCA_030065715.1 Xenococcaceae cyanobacterium MO_188.B19
TTTTTCTTTTCAATATATTCTCGCCAGTAAACTATTTTGTCGTTTTTAAGTTGAAAAATAATAGCATCTTCAGCGAAACTTGAAAGGTTGGAAGAGCGATTAATATCACTCCAATCCCATTCCACCGCAGCACTATCATCTTCTATAATGATCCGTTTAATATCGATTTTAGTCGCCGTAAATTGCTGAAAATAAGCTTCAGCAACAGCTTTAATTGCCTTTTTACCCTGAAATTTTTGACCAGCAGCAATGAAAACACTATCCTCAGCAAAATCTGAAACAATAGTTTCTACTGCTCCATTTTCCCAAGCCGAAGCTTGTCGGTGAATGATAGCTTCAACATCCTGTCTATTCATGGTGACGCAATAGCAAGATGAAGTTGCTAAAAAAAACAGGGGAAAGACCAGTAAAAATACATTTGTCCACAATTTAGATCAATTCCTGAAACTCGCTAGATAAATAGTAGCTTTATTTTCTATAGTAGATAATTTTTTCCATTAAAAATCATGAATAGTTTGCCGATAAAATTGAGGCATCCCCACATCAAAATATTCTCCCTCAACTAAATAGCCCATAATTCCCGCTTTTTCCCGCAAGCGATCTAAACAAGTAGTTAGCTGAAATTCTCCTTTATAGCGACAATTATTCTGAATTTCTGCTTCTAAATGCTCGAAAATTTCAGGTTTGAGGACATAAAGTCCAAAAACACCGAGAAAATCTGACTCTGCCATTCCTGGGACATGAAGATTGGCTTGAGCGTATTCTAGAGTCGGTTTTTCATATAGTTTGGTAATTTCTAACAGAGAATTGGGCTTTTGCCAGACTCCTGTGACGCATCCTGCCTTATGGATGATTGCTTCAGACATTATTGTTAATCCTATCACACTGCGATCGCTCTGAGCAAAGGCTGCTAACAACTGTTCTGTACAGGAAAGTGCTGTTTGAGTTTGATAGATATGATCTCCCAATAACAGTAAAAAAGGTTGATCTTTAACCCAATTTTTGGCACAAAAAACAGCATGACCAAAACCTTCTTGGGATTCTTGAACTAAGAAAGTTATACGTTGCCCTAAATCTTCAAGATATTGACTATATTCTCGATTTTCTGGCGAAAGTTTGTTTAACAATTCCGCTTTGGGGGGTGCTTGGAAAAATTCTTGAAAAATTTCCACATCTCCTTGTTGTACCACAATAGCAACTTCTTCAATTCCCGCCATGATAGCTTCTTCTACAATTTTCAAGATAATGGGTTTGGCTCGACCATCGCGATCAACAATTGGTAGTAATTCTTTTTTGATAACTTTGGTAGCAGGAAACATTCTGGTACCAAAACCCGCAGCAGGAATTACTGCTTTTTTGACTTTGGCTGGAGGAGAAATAGTGAGCTTTAGAGCTTGCATTTGTGGAAAATTACGATGAATAATAGAGATCGCTTGATCTTGACTTTCTCGATTTCGAGCAACTAATTGGGCTGTGCCATCTCCTTGAGAGCCTACCCCTTTACCGCCATAGATGAACGGCTGAAGCTCTGGATGATTTAGCAACAGGTGGAGCTTGGGAGCTGTTAATTGATCGGGACAAGCTGGAATCAAATGACGATCAAATTCAACTTGAACCTGACTCATCAAAGTTCCTAGACTCTGGGCATCTCCCTCTTTAACTAGTGCCACTGCTTTTTCAAGAAATTGAGCGTTCAGGATACCCAAATATTGTTGAACATTTTGCTGAATTTGATTTTTAGGAAAAGGATAACAACTATTCAAATCCCTGAGAATTTTAGGCGTGTCTTTGCTTCCCCCTAGATCAACAATTACTAAATATAACTCCTGCTTGACACTCAACTCTTCTAATTCTACTTGCTCGCCATCAAAAGTCATTAAGATTGGTTTATTGCCAAAAGCCCCAGCTTGATCCATACGACCACAAAGACTTGGGGTGATTCTTTCCCCCAAATAAGCAATTTCCATTTCTTCCCTAATAGTTAGCTGCAAGTTATATATCTGATTAAAAGCGCGAGCAATCAAGACGCATATAGCTGCACTGGAAGATAATCCTTTTTGGATAGGTAAATCCGTCAGATAGTTATCAATTTCTAGTCCTTTGACCTCATAATTAGTCAAAATCTGATAAGCTGTCCCTGCAATATAACTAAAAAAACCTCCCTTTTGAGCCTCCTCTAAAAGACCCTCTGGAGTCATTGGCAATGTAACTAGCTCGGATTTACTACCATCAGAGAAGCTTGCCTGAAAAATCAAATTTTGAGGATGCTGTTTAACTCTGGCATAAATCCCCTGATTTGTTCCCACAATTAAAGCATAACCTTTAACAATTTTGGGATTGAGTCGGCGATATGTTCCAGCCCAATCACTATGTTCCCCAAATAAACAAAGACGACCTGGTACAAAAATTTTTATCATGTAAATTGGGAGTTTCGAGTTTATTTCATTGTTGCTTGATTTCTTGATTGAGTTGGTCGAGATTCTTTTGTACCTCTTGCTCAATTTGTAGCATTAGTTTCTCTACTATTTCATTGCGAGAAGTTCCCCCCTGTCCCTTACGAGCTTGTTGATAGTCAGCAAAAAAATCTTTCAGGTTGACGGGAGTACCTATTTTTACAAGAGCTTGTCGAAATCCTTTTGGGGGAGGCTGATCGATCGCAAATACTTCTCTTTCCAAGCGAATTAGGGTATCAAAAAACCTTTCTGGAGTTGGATTTTCTGCGACATAGCCATCATAAATAGCATCAAAATTTAACAGGCGTTTGACAGACTTGTCTATTAACTCCAACCTGTTAGCTGATTCAGTTGTGAGGGAACTCGATTCAGAATCAACTAAACTGGATTCCCATTGCTCAACTTGAGTTTTGAGAGAATTTTCCAGTTTATAAGTGCGTTCTCGTACCATTTCATTGGGATTGGTTTTAATTCCTAGTTGTTGTTCACAATTTTCTAAAATCTTATTTCTAAGTCTTTCAATACGTTCTGTTCCAGAGAGGGGATTGGTTTCGGTTTCAGAAGTTTGCAATCCATAATCTTGTTCAATTTTCCCCATTACCTGTTCCGCAATTAGTCTTAATCTTTGATAAGGAGTAGAGTTAGTCTGTGGGATTAAATTTAATGCTTCTTCTAATTCTTTGAGGGTAATTGCGATCGCAGAATCCATATTTTGAGTGTATTTGTATTTAATGCTTACAGGAACAAGATACAAATCTGGTAATGGTTTATTTTGTTTAGCAGTCTGGGTAAGTGCTTGGAAAGCCATTTGTAGGCATCCGACACGAAAAGGCATAACTGTATCATTTTGAAAAGAACAACCCCCTTCAGGAAAAACTACCAAAGAACATTGGGGGTCACTTAATATAGCTAAAGTCTCTTTCATACTAGGACGATCTGCTAACCCTCTTCGCAGAGAATAAACTCCGATGCGTTGCAAAAACCAGGCTAATAATCCTTGAAATAGTTCGTAAGCAGCTAAATAATAAAATTGCTTGCCCAACTTAGCTGACAAAGCAAAGATAACAATAGGGTCTTGAAAAGTAGGATGATTGGGAGTGATCAGGAAATTTTGACTGTTTAAAGACTTAATTTTTTCCAGAGATTCAGAATCTACTACTAGTTCTAATTGATAAACCCAACGTAATAGATAGGGAATGATCAGATGAAGGAAATGAACTAATAAACGATTGAGCTTAGGGGGATAAAAAAGAGTTTTCATCTTCATTTTGCCGTTGAATCAAGGATAAATAATACAAGTTACAGGTCTAATTTTCCTTGGCGAAGCCATTATGTGATATCACTGGTGAGGATTGCAAGCACTAACAAGTCAAAGATCAATGGTATTAGCTCTAAGCATTATCTTTCTGCCATTGATTTAAAATATCTTCGATTAATGCTTTTTTCACCCAAACCATAGCTACTACAAGTATAGGGAGAGCTAAGAACAAACCAAATATTCCTAAAAAAGCAGCGAAAGCGACTTGAGATAAGATAGTAATTGCTGGTAGTAAAGATACCTGCTTTTGCATCACAAGAGGGGTAAGAATAGTACCTTCAACTTGTTGAATCACTATGTAGAGGATAATTACGGCTACTGTTTTCCAAGGACCATCAATTAAAGCTAAAATTGCCGGTGGAACTACACTTAAAGTTGGTCCCAAGTTAGGAATAAAAGTTAATAAACCTGCTAAAAGAGCGTTAGCCAAAGGCAATCTTACACCCAAAAGCCATAAGCCAATGCCACTCAGGAAAGTAATTACAGTCATATTAAATAAAGTGCCGATCGCCCAACCACTTAAATTGACTTCGGATTCATCTAAAATTTCAGAGACTCGCGAGCGATAAAAAGCAGGAAACAAGAGCAGAAAAATGCGTCGATAGGGCTTAGGATTAGCGAGTAACATGATAGTGACCACAATCAGTAAGAGAGTATTGAGAGCCACATTGAGAGTGCCAGAAAACAAGCTTAGAAAATTCTTTACTAGTCCGTCTACCCATATTTGCAGTTGATTTTGCACCATTTGATCCAAATTTTGCCAACTTGAGAGAAGTCTTTCTGGTAATAAATTTCGTAATCCGCTAGCCCAATCACGTAGTTGCTCTATACCTTTAGGCAGTAAGACGGCTAATTCTTGTGTTTGCTCGATAAAAGCAGGAATAACCAAGGCAAACAAACCGAATAAAAATATTAATATCGTAGTTACAGCAATGATAATGGCAAAACTTCGCTTGATGTTCCATCTCTGTAATAAACGAACCAGTCGATTAATAACTGTGGCAAAAACTACTGCGGCAAAAGCTAACAATAATACTTGCTTGATTTGCCACAAAATATAAATGCTAACAACGAGTCCAATTAAGCCTATCCATTGTTCAAAACGCACGCACTCACTCCTTTTGCTCCATTTTCTCGTATTCTAGGCACCTTATGGATAATTTCCTCAGACATTACTGTCAAACTTATAACTCTGCGATCGCTTTGTCTTGATTTTGAATTAATTAGATTTACAAGGAGCAGTATAAACACGATGGATATATCCTTTAGGGCGGAAAGACAACGCATATCCAACGGTGCGCGTTTCCATGCTGGGGAAACCCCAGCGGGGAACCTTACGGTAGTCGCTACGCGGACGCACCGCAATCGACTTGTTGGTCAGAGTTAAACGCTTTACAAAAATAACTCTCGCATGGTAAAATCATCTCATGAAACAACTTCGCGGATTTAAGTACAGATTTTACCCTACTTCGGCACAACGATTAGAGTTGGCGCATACGTTTGGCTGTACTAGGTTCGTGTATAACTGGGCACTGGCACTTAGAACTAATAGCTACTACCAAGACAATGTTTCTCTGACCTATACGGATACTAGTAATGCTCTGACTAAGTTGAAGAAAGACCCTGAGAAAATGTGGCTAAGAGCTGTCTCATCTGTACCACTACAGCAAGGATTAAGACATCTAAATACCGCTTTTCAAAACTTTTTTAAAGGTAAAACTAAGTATCCTAAGTTTAAGAAAAAGAATAATCGTCAGTCAGCCCATTATGCGCCCAATGCTTTTAAGTGGGTTGAGGGAAAGCTAACCTTAGCAAAGATGTCTCAACCATTAAAAATTAGGTGGAGTAGATATTTTACAGGTGAACCTAAGAGCGTAACTATTTCCAAAGACCCAAGTAATCGGTATTTTGTGTCGTTCTTAGTGGAAGAAGAACTAGAACAATGGAGTCAAAGTAGTGATGAAATTGGAATCGATCTCGGAATCAAAGACGTAGTTGTGACTAGTAATGGGTTTGCTTCAGGAAACCCCAAACACTATCAAAAATATCAAACCAGACTAAAAACTCTACAACGCAGATTAGCCAAAAAAGAGAAAGGATCAAACAACAGACATAAGGCAAGGTTAAAGGTAGCAAAACTGCACGCTAAGATAGCTGATTGCCGAAAGGATTTTTTACACAAGTTGAGTACAAAATTAGTTAGTGAAAGCCAAGCTATCTATACTGAAACTCTGGCAGTAAAAAATATGATGGCTAATCATCAATTAGCGAAAGCCATAGCGGATTGTGGTTGGGCTGAGTTTTTGCGTCAACTAGAATATAAAGCTAAATGGCATGACCGTAAAATTGGTGCAATTGATAGATGGTTTCCATCGTCAAAACGTTGTAATCCATGCGGTCATATTTTAGATAAGTTACCTCTTGAAGTTAGAGAGTGGACTTGTCCTAGCTGTAACTCATTAAATTTGAGAGATCAAAACGCAGCTTTAAATATCAAAGCGGTCGGGCAGACCGTCTTTGCTTGTGGATCAAGCTCTAGCGGGGGTCAGTCTTTGACCGATCTAGCTATCTTGGGATGAATCAAGAATCCTCCGACTCCGTCGGAGGGAGTGTCAATAACTGTTGTTGAGAATTACCAGAAGTATTAGTATTTTGGAGTGTAAATGGCATTCTCTTTTAGTAAGGCAAGTGGTTCAAATTCTAGAGGGCGATCTAGAGAATGGAATAACTACAGATGAAGCCACTCGGCGAAGGGAAAAGTTTGGAGTCAATCAAATAACCCTTCAAAAAAGTAAAAGTCCTTATCAGCTTTTTTTACAGCAATTCAACCAGCCATTGTTGTATATTTTGCTCTTGGCAGCCGTGATTTCTTTATTTCTCAAAGATTGGATTGATGGGGGAGTAATTTTGGCTGTAGTCTTAATTAATGTGATTGTCGGTTATATTCAAGAATTTAAAGCCGAAAATGCCCTAGCTGCTTTAGCTGCATCTATTATTGCCCAAGTAAAGACTATTCGCCAAGGACAAGAACAAATTATCCCTTCCCAAGATTTAGTCCCAGGGGATCTAGTGAAATTGAATGCAGGAGATAAAGTAGGAGCTGATCTACGGCTAATTGAAGTTAATAATTTACAAACTGATGAATCTTCTTTAACTGGAGAGTCTGTTCCAGTAGATAAAGTAACTGAAGTAATAGATGAAGCCACTCCTCTAGCTGAGCACCGTAATATGGCTTATGCTGGGACAGTGATTATATCAGGACAGGGCATCGGTATCGTAGTAGCGATCGCTGAAGCCACGGCAACTGGTCACATTTCTCAGTTAGTGGAACAAGGTAGTAAACTCAAAACTCCTCTGACTCGTAAATTAGAAAAATTTAGCTGGAAGCTACTTTACATAATTCTCGCTTTGGCAACTTTTACCTTTGCGTTGGGTTGGGGACAGGGACAAGCTTGGCTGCCTATGTTTCAAGCAGCAGTTGCTTTGGCAGTTAGTGCCATTCCCGAAGAATTACCTTCTTTAGTTACCGTTACTCTGGCAATTGGTGTTTCCCGCATGGCAGCCCGCCATGCAATTATTCGTAATTTACCCACCGTGGAAACTCTTGGTAGTGCCACAGTTATTTGTTCTGATAAAACTGGCACTCTAACTGAGAATCAAATGACGGTTAAAGAAATTTATGTTGGAGGTAAATTTTATCAGGTTGAAGGTGCAGGATATAAGCCAATAGGTCGGATTTTGGAGCAAGATCAACCGATTACTTTAGAATCGAACCCGCCCCTAGATGCCTGTTTGCGTAATGGAGTGTTATGTAATGATTCTTTTCTAGAGGCAGAAGCAACTGGACAGTTTACAGTTAATGGCGATCCGACGGAAGGAGCATTAATTGTTGCAGCTAGTAAAGCTAATTTACAGCAACAAGCTCTTACAGAGGTAATGCCAAGACTAGATGCTATTCCTTTTGACCCCCAATTTCAATACATGGCAACCTTACACCCAAATAAAACCCAGAACCATGGTGCTAATTCTGAGAACATAATCTACATCAAAGGTTCGGTAGAAACAATTCTGGCTCGTTGCGAGAGCCAAATGGCGACTCTAGGAACAGAATCTCTAGACAAAAATCAAACCCATCAAATGGCAGAAAAAATGGGAAAGAAAGGATTACGAGTTATTGCCTTTGCTCAAAAGCTAGTTCCGGCTACACAACAAACTGTCGAACGAGAAGATATTGCTAGAGAATTAGTTTTTGTCGGCTTACAAGGAATGATCGATCCTCCACGCCCTGAAGCCATCACCGCAGTAGCCAACTCTTTGACAGCAGGAATTGAGGTGAAGATGATTACAGGAGATCATGCTTCTACCGCTTGTGCGATCGCTAGAAGGCTTCATCTCAAGCCTAGTGGGGAAATCATAGCCTTTACAGGTAAAGAACTCGCAGGGATGAGGGATTATGAGCTTGCCCAAGCAGCCAAAGAAGGGGTAGTCTTTGCTCGGGTTGCCCCTGAACAGAAACTAAGCCTAGTCAATGCCTTACAGTCTCAAGGAGAAATTGTTGCCATGACTGGGGATGGGGTTAATGATGCCCCTGCCCTCAAGCAAGCAGATATTGGTATTGCTATGGGTAAAGCAGGTACCGAAGTAGCCAAAGAATCTGCGGATATGATTTTGACCGATGATAACTTTGCTTCCATTGAAGCAGCTATCGAAGAAGGACGAACCGTTTATCATAATTTACAGAAAGCGATCGCTTTTGTCTTGCCTGTCAATGGTGGAGAAGCCTTAACTATCCTCGCCAGCGTCTTTTTTGGAACTACTCTACCAATCTTACCGCTACAGATTCTCTGGCTTAATATGGTGAGTTCTTCTGCCCTTTCTATTCCTCTGGCATTTGAGCACCCAACTCAAGATGTTATGGCGCAATCCCCTCGCCATCCTCAACAACCTTTACTATCTGGCAAGATTATCAGGCGTATTTTACTCATTTCTCTTTTTAATTGGGCAATTACCTTCGGTATCTTTGAATGGATTGTGAAATCTACTGCTAATGAAGTATTAGCGAGAACTATGGCGGTTCAGACTTTAGTTGCTGCGGAAATTTTTTATCTCTTAAGTATTAGCCAGCTTATCCCTTCAATCTGGACAAAATTTTGCTACCGAAAAGAATCTGAGCCACAGGGGATCTCATATCCCCCTGCTATTGGAATTGTTTGTGTCTTAATTCTCCAATTTCTTTTCAGTCAATGGTCAATATTAAATTCATTATTTAACACCATCCCTTTGAATTTTAATCAAGGTTTAGTTTGTCTCATTGTTGGATTACCAGTTGTGTTTTTAGGGAGTTTATTCAGACATTTTGATCCTTTGTAATACTAACAAAACTGGTTCTCTTTCTCGATAAATTAGCTTATTTCTTACTTTGTCAATCAATGGCGAATTGCGCTAACTCTTTGTAAACGATTAATTATACGGCTTGCCAATTCTGAAGCGACTACTGGTTTCACAATATAATCATCTGCACCAATGGCAAAAGCCTGATGCTGAGTCTTTTCATCTTGATGTACGGTGAGGAATAGGACTGGTAATTGTTGCCATCTGCGATCGCATCTCAAGATTTGACATAACTCAATGCCGTTGATTTGGGGCATTTCTATGTCTAGGACTAGTATATCTGGCTCCACTTCTTCTAAAGTATTCCAGAATTTTTCGGGTTGATCGAGAGTAGTTAACTCAAAACCCCAAGGTTCGAGAGATATTTCTAGAGACAATAACACCTGTGGATCATCATCAACCAGCAAGACTTTAGCAGAACCACCTGTATTCTGGATTAACTCGGTAACAGATGTAATGACAATACTGGGCTTGACTGGATATTCTAGAACTAAGTTACATCCTTTGCGGACTACTTCTAAACGATCTAGCAATTGAGCATCTTCAATAATCGAGATAATTGGCAATTGGGGTTTATCTCTATGTAGCTGTTCTAAAAATGCTAAATCTTCTCCATCGGGAAATACAATTTT
>JASJDF010000189.1 GCA_030065715.1 Xenococcaceae cyanobacterium MO_188.B19
TCTTTTTCCAAGCTAGGGAAACTGTTAATCCTTATTACCAAGCTTGTCCAGAAATTACTCAAACAGTAATGGATCACTTTGCTCAATTGACAGGCAGGCATTATAAATTATTTGAATATTATGGCAATCCTGAAGCTGAAAGAGTCATTGTTTTAATGGGTTCAGGATGTGAAACTGTCCAAGAAACCGTAGATTATCTCACCCAACAAGGGGAGTCAGTCGGGGTTATCAAAGTCAGATTATATCGTCCCTTTGATAGTCAAGGATTTATCGCTACATTACCGAAAACAGTCAAAAGTATCGCTGTTTTGGATCGCACTAAAGAACCTGGTAGTTCTGGAGAACCATTATATCTGGATGTTGCTAATGCTGTAATGGAAAATTGGGATGGCGCATCTTTACCCAAAGTTTTAGGAGGAAGATACGGCTTATCTTCTAAAGAATTTACTCCAGCTATGATTAAAGGAGTATTTGATAACCTCAATTCCACCCTTAGTAAGGGGGGCAAGGGGGGATCGAAAAATCATTTCACTATTGGGATCAATGATGATCTAACCCATACTAGTCTGGAATACGATCCTGATTTTTCTACCGAACCCGAAGATATTGTAAGGGCAATTTTCTATGGTTTAGGTTCCGATGGAACTGTGGGGGCAAATAAAAACACCATTAAAATTATTGGGGAATCGACCGATAATTATGCCCAAGGTTACTTTGTCTATGATTCTAAGAAATCTGGTTCGGTCACAGTTTCCCATCTGCGCTTTGGTTCTCAACCAATTCATTCTACTTATTTAGTTAATAAAGCCAGTTTTGTTGGTTGTCACCAGTGGAATTTTTTAGAAAAATTACCTGTTCTGGAAGCCATTGAAGCTGGAGGAACTTTCTTACTGAATAGTCCTTACAGTAAAGAGGAAGTATGGCATCAATTACCCCAGCAAATACAACAGCAAATTATCGTTAGGCAAGTAAAATTCTATGCCATTAATGCTTACAAAGTAGCTCGCGAAGCAGGAATGGGAGGCAGAATTAATATTGTTATGCAGGTATGTTTCTTTGCTTTATCAGGAGTACTACCCCAAGAAACAGCTATTACAGCAATTAAGGAATCAATTCGCAAAACCTACGGCAAAAAAGGTGCAGAAATTGTCAATATGAATCTTAAAGCCGTCGATGCAACTTTAGATAATTTGTATGAAATCGAAGTTCCCGAAAATATAACTTTAAACCTCTCCTCCAACCCATCTCCTACGAAGAGAGGGGAGTCAGAGTTTGTCCGAGAAGTATTAGGAAAAGCGATCGCACGTGAAGGAGATAGCATTCCTGTCAGTGCTTTACCCTGTGATGGAACTTATCCCACTGGCACTTCTAAGCTCGAAAAACGCAATATTGCTCAAGAAATACCTGTTTGGGACTCCGATGTCTGCGTTCAATGTGGTAAATGTGTCATGGTGTGTCCTCATGCCGTAATTCGCAGCAAGGTTTATGAACCTGAGCAACTAGCCAAGGCACCAACTAGTTTTAAGAGTGCAGATACTAGAGAAAGGGATTGGCAAGGATTAAAATTTACCATCCAAGTAGCAGCAGAAGATTGTACTGGATGCGGTATTTGTGTTGATGTCTGTCCTGCCAAGAATAAATCTCAACCACGGTTTAAAGCTATTAATATGGAGCCTCAGCTCCCTTTAAGAGAACAAGAACGGGAAAATTGGGATTTCTTCTTAAATCTTCCTAATCCTGACCGCACCAAGTTAAATCTGCATAAAATTGCTCAACAGCAGATGCAAGAACCCTTATTTGAATTCTCTGGAGCTTGTGCAGGATGCGGAGAAACTCCCTATCTAAAATTAATGAGTCAACTGTTCGGCGATCGCGCTATAGTTGCTAATGCTACTGGTTGTTCTTCTATCTATGGTGGTAACTTACCTACCACTCCTTGGACTCATAATTCAGAAGGTAGAGGGGTAGCTTGGTCAAATTCTCTCTTTGAAGACAATGCCGAATTTGGCTTAGGATTTCGCGTTTCCATCGATAAACAGGCTCAATTTGCTGCTGAATTACTTCAGTCTCTAGCCCAGGAAGTAGGAGAAGACTTAGCTACCAGTATTTTAAATGCGGAACAAAAAGACGAAGCGGATATCTACGAACAAAGACAAAGAGTCAGTCAACTAAAAGATAAACTGCAAAACCTACTAACCATATCCGAAGGTGTATCCTTTAGGACTAACAACGAACTATATGCGCTTGCGCTTGCGAAGCTCTACCCGCAGGGGCAGCTGTATCCTTTAGGACTAACAACCAAAATCAAACAACTGCTATCCCTAGCCGACTACCTCGTGAAAAAAAGCGTCTGGATCGTTGGTGGTGATGGTTGGGGTTACGACATTGGTTATGGAGGACTAGATCACGTTCTCGCTAGCGGTAGAAATGTCAATATCCTGGTGATGGATACAGAAGTATATTCCAACACAGGAGGGCAAATGTCTAAAGCTACCCCCAGAGGTGCAGTAGCTAAATTTGCAGCAGGGGGTAAACCTTCACCGAAAAAAGACCTGGGTTTAATGGCAATGACTTACGGTAATGTGTATGTTGCTAGTGTTGCTATGGGTGCGCGGGATGAACATACTCTCAGAGCCTTTCTAGAAGCAGAAGCTTATGAAGGAGTGTCTCTAATCATTGCTTATTCTCACTGTATTGCTCATGGCATTAACATGACTACTGCAATGCAGCATCAAAAAGCATTAGTAGATTCCGGACGTTGGTTACTATACCGCTATGATCCTAGACTCACCAAACAAGGTAAAAACCCCTTGTTGCTTGACAGCAGATCCCCCAAACAACTAGTTGAACCATCTATGTATGCCGAAAACCGTTTCCGAATGTTGATGCACTCTCAACCCGAAGCAGCCAAAAAACTTATGCGACAAGCACAAGAGGATGTTGATACTCGCTATGCCATGTATAAGTATTTAGCAGCTAGACAAATCGGCGATCCTTTAATGTGACAAAATGTGTTGCTCCCCAGGAGGGAACTTAATAAAAGAAGTTTGTGCGATCGCAATATCTGATATTGCGATCGCTATTTTATTGACTATGAAAAACAGGCGTGACATATGGAATTTTAGCCTCAACTGATTATGATGATTTAGAAAAAAATCTTTTGCTCTTCACAAGATGCTCAAATTTTTGAACTAGCTTAGAAGTGAATTTAGATAGTTCAAATTACATAATTGTTCGGTATAGAAGAGATTAGTTATGGTGCAATGTTTTTGTCTTTATAGCCTAAATTCTTAACCCTTAAATATGGGGGACAATCATGATTAATCTGTTAAATATCTTTCCTGTAGTGTCTCCAGATATAATTTGGCAAAAGCCTAAGTTAGCATTAGACCCATGGCAAGTTGAAGCAGATAATTTTCCAGTTAATGGTACTTTTTCCGAAAAACTTAAATTCTTACTTAACTATGCAGTTTTAGCTCCATCAGGACATAACACTCAACCTTGGTTATTTAAGATAGTTGATGACTCTGTTGAACTCTATGCAGATCAAAGTCGCGCTTTACCTGTGGTCGATCCAAATCATCGGGAGTTAATCATTAGTTGTGGTGCAGCTTTATTTCATCTGAAAATTGCCTTACGTTATTTTGGCTTTCAAGATATCGTAGAAGTTTTTCCCGATAGCAAAAACCCTAGCTTATTGGGAAGAATCAATATTAGCAGTAAGATATCCTCTTCAGAGGAGACAAAGTCTCTATTTCACGCTATACCTAAGCGACGTACCAATAGACTTCCCTTTGCAGATCGACCACTCTCCTCTTGTCTATTATCAGAATTACGTCTGGCAGGTAGTTCAAAACATACTCAACTCCAAATTATTACCGAGGAAAATCGTGAAGCGGTAATTAATTTAATTGTTAAGGGCGATCGCTTACAAATGGCAAATCCCTTATTCCGCCGTGAATTATCTCAATGGATACGCTCTGGAAAAAGTTCTCGTCATGATGGTATTCCTGCCTATGCACAAGGAATGGATGAACGGTTAGATGGGATTGCACCTTTAATTTCCCTAGTCATTCGCTCCTTCGATCTGGGTAAATCTCAATCAGCAAAAGACCGTAAATTAGCAGCAACAGCACCTGTTTTGGTCTTACTGAGCAGTAAACAGGATACATTTCCAGACTGGCTAGCCACAGGAGAAGCATTAGGACATTTATTGTTAAGAGCCAGAGTTGCTAATGTTTGGGCATCTTTCTTTAATCAACCCATCGAAATTCCTGAATTAAGATCGCGCCTAAAAACTCTCTTTCCCGAAAATGGCTATCCTCAAATTCTGATGCGCTTGGGTTATGCTAAAGACACCAAACCAACCCCCAGAAGACCTGTAAATGAAGTAATTTGTTGAGAATTTTAAGCTGAACAATTAATCACTAATAAAATTCAAGGAGATTCATAAAATGAATTGGCAAACAATTAAATTGATAATGTTAGCTTTATTAGCAGCTTTTTTAGTGATTTTTATTGGTGGAGTTGCTGTTGCTAATAATGAGAGTGATATCACTATTTTCAAAATGGGTACTGATGTCATAGTTCCAGCAAAACAAGTGATCACCGATGCTGTAGCTATTGATGCTAATGTAACCATACTGGATGAGGGACAAGTTATCAACGATGCAGTAGCTATCGGTGGAGATGTTATTCTGAAGCCTAATGCTAGTGTTGGGGGAGATGCAGTAGCTATTGGTGGACAAATTTTTAAAGAAAAGGGGGCAATAGTTGGTGGTAGTGAAGTAGCAATGTTTAGTAATGCCAAAGTATTATTTGAGCGCTTTGGGTTATTGGGTACGCTTTATCTAACTAATGTCTTATTTTGGCTAATTTCTTTAACAGTTGTCTTGATCTTGGGAATTTTCTTACTGTTGTTGTTGCCAGATCACATTCAAACTATCACTGCTACTTTAGGTGAATATCCATTTAAAAGTGCTATGTGGGGTTTGGTTGGTATGGTAGCTATTACCCTTTTTACAGCCTTATTTTCGGGAAGTGTATTTGGCTTTTTGCTCATTCCCATTGTTAATTTAGCTCTTGTTGTGGCTGGTATGGTTGGCGCGATCGCAACAAGTTCATGGATTGGTAAGAAAATTTTACCCCACAAAGAAGCAGTCTTTATTCCCTTTTTCCTGGGAATGTTGATCTTGGCAATAATCAGTTTTATTCCTGTGGTGGGAGGATTAATCATCTTAATGCTCAATCTGTTTGGTTTTGGCGCAGTATTACTTTCAAGAGTTGGGACAGTGCAATCTAAAATTACTCAACAACCATTTGAGCAATTAGAAGGTACAGCTTAACTGTGAGGAATTTAAGTATTTACCCGTGCAACAGTTGATATGACTAACAACTAAGTAGCTCCACTTTATTAAACATCAAATAGTGAGGATAGATATTAGCCCTAAAGGATTAACTTCGCGTCAGCTATCGCGACGTTTTAGGGCTTCCTTTTAGGTATAGTGGACTTTTGGTCTATTTTAAGTTTTTTTAGGTTGAACTACTTAGCCACTAATCATATCCGAAGGTGTCCTAAAGGACTAACTACTACTAACTACTAACCTCTACCTACTACCTATTTCTCATTCCATTTGATTTTCTAGGCTATCTTCAGGAAAATTAGGAATTGGTTGTGGTTCTCCATTTTCATCGATTATTTTAATGTCAATGGTGTTGACTTGAAGAAGCCTGTCATTATAGTAACGTTCTGGATTAGCTAGAATGTCTGCTTCTCTTTCCATCTGCTGTCTTCCTTGTTCAAAGAATCTGTCGGCTGCTGTTGGTGTGAATAAGCCATTAATAGCAGATTGTCTTAGATTATTAGGTAGAGTATTTTGGGCTTTAGCAGTACCCATCGCACTGACCATTACTAAGAAAATTGCGATCGCTAAAGAGCTACAGAAAATAGAAATTGAGTGTAGAGTATTAGTTTTCATCTTGCCCTCCTCTTCAAGCTGGGATGGCTTTCCCACTTCTATTATAGAAAATTTTCCTAAATGATTGCTACAGATAGGAAATCAGAAGTCAGCCCTAAAGGATTCTCTATCGGTCAAGTCAGAAATCAGAAATTTCGCCAATCGTCTTTTAAGGGAAATTGGTATAAGATATTGCGATCGCTTAAATAGATTGTATTCTTGTCTTGACCATTACCCTAAAATAATATTTGAAGTATCTCCCTACCAAAATAGTGCAGCCTTATAAGTTTTTCTCTATTGAACAGGTAATTGATCGCCAGCCTTTAACTGTTTCTCCCGAAACTCTTTTAAGTGAAGTTATTAGGCAGATGCAAGAGTGGAGTAACAGTTGCTATCTCAATCAAAATCATGATAATTCAAATACAGATTTGCTGGCTTCGGGAAACAATAGTTGTGCTTTAGTAGTTGAAAATGAAACACTTAAGGGAATTTTTACAGAACGGGATGTAGTAAAGTTAATTGCTACAGGAAGAAACTTAACAGAGATAGCAGTTAGGGAAGTAATGAAGGAGAATTTGATTACTTTAAAACTAACTGGCTCTGAAGATGTTTTTACCGCCATAAATTTAATACGTCAGCATAAGATACGCCATTTGCCAGTCATTGATAAAAGCGATCGCTTATTGGGGTTGATTACCACCAAAAACCTGCGACGTAATCTAAAACCCATTCATCTAATGAAATGGCGTAGGGTAGAGGAAATCATGGAAACTGATCCCATTCATGCTCTGTCCAATTTATCGGTTCGAGAAGCAGCCAACCTAATGACAGAGAATCAAGTCAGTTATGTCGCTATTGTTGAGCCTGATAACAATAGAGATGGATTATTAATTCCCATAGGAATTATCACTGAAAGAGATATTGTGCAATTCCAAAACCTGAATTTGGATTTTGCTCAACCAGTAAAAAAGTTTATGAGTGCGCCGTTATTTTTGGTCAGTCCTCAAGATACTCTATGGAAAGTACATCAAGAGATGCAACACCATCGAGTAAGAAGGCTTTTGGTAGGAGGAGAGAAAGGAGAACTACAAGGGATTGTTACTCAACTCAGTTTACTTCAGATATTCGATCCCACAGAAATGTATGGGGTAATCAAAGAATTACAACAACAAGTTTGCCAGTTAGAAATTGAAAAAAATCAATATTTACAGACTCGTACTACTGAATTAAAAAAACAGGTAAGAGAACATACCAGTAAATTAACTAAGGCTAATCAGAAACTCCAGAAAGAAATCCAAAAAGGACAAGAAGCTTTACGCAAAAGGGAATTAGCCAAGTTCAAGCTTCGCATACAGGCTAAACAACAACAGGCAATTGCTGAACTAGGTCAGTATGCTCTAGAAGAAAAAAATTTAATTTCTCTTATGGAGCAGGCTGCAAATCTAGTCGCTTCCATACTAAATGTAGAATATTGTAAGGTGTTAGAACTGCTGCCAGATGGCAAGAACTTACTACTCAAAGCGGGAATAGGTTGGAAAGAAGAACTGATAGGTGTAGCTACAGTACAAGCAGATACTAATTTCCAAGCTGGTTATACTCTGATCACTTCAGAACCAGTGATTGTTAAAGATTTACTTTCAGAAACTCGCTTTACAGGGTCAGATTTATTACTTGATTGTCAGTTAGCCAGTGGTATTAGCGTGATCATTCAAGGTAGAGCCAGACCATTTGGAGTACTAGGTGCTCATACAATTAAACGACGAATTTTTAACCAAGACGAGATTAATTTTATTCAAGCGATCGCAAATATTATTGCTCAAGCTAATGAAAGACAATTGGTAGAGTCAGAATTGCACCAGCAATTAGAATTTGAGCAGTTATTAGCTAGTATTTCGACACGTTTTCTTAACCTAACTTCCGCCAAATTTTCCGAGGGAATTGATTTTGCCTTACAAGCTATTAGTGAATTAACTAAAGTTGACACTAGCTATATTTTTAGTCTCTCTGAAGACCAAACTAGCTTCTCTATGACTCATGAGTGGATGGTGCAGGGCAAAGAACGCCAAATTCAAAATGCTCAAAACATTCCCGTGAAAATGTTTCCTTGGTCAATTGCTCGAATACAAAACAATGAAACTATATGTGTGCCAAACATAGATAACTTGCCTTCAGAAGCAGCAGTGGATCGGGAAAATTGGTCAGCTTTTGACATCCGTTCTCTGATTTCTATTCCCCTTAAATTCAAAAACCAAGTTAGCGGTTGGATTGGTTTTGCTTCTTTTCAGGAAGAACAAGTCTGGTCGGAGCATAAAATTAATCTGCTTAAGGTGGTGGGAGAAATATTTGCGAGTACTTTGCAACGTCAAGAAACTGAAACCGAAGGCAAACAAGTACGAACCGATCTCCAAAAAAGTAATCGACTTTTGAAGGCAATTACTTGGATTCAAACTCAATTTTTGGCAGACGCAGAACCTGCGATTTTATTTGATGGGATGCTGGATCGCCTTCTAGAATTGACTGACAGTGAATATGGGTTTATCGGAGAAATTCTTTTTGCTGCCGATGGTAGTCCGATTATGGAAGAAAGTTACATGAAATTTCGTGGCAGACCCTATCTTAAAACCCATGCCATAACTAATATTGCCTGGAATGAAGAAACTAGAGCCTTTTATGCCGAAAATGCCCCCAAAGGGATGGAATTTCATAACTTAAAAACTCTCTTTGGTGCAGTCATTGTCACTGGTCAACCAGTTATTGCCAATAGTCCTAGCACTGATCCCAGAAGGGGAGGAGTCCCAGAAGGACATCCTCCCTTAAACGCATTTTTAGGAGTACCTTTTTTTAAAGAAACTGAAATTACTGGCATGGTAGGCATTGCCAATCGAGAGGAAGGATACAATCAAGTCATTGTAGATTATCTCCAACCCTTTCTTGCTACTTGTAGTCGTATTATCGAAGCTTATCGCAGTGAGCGGGAAAAGCAGCAAGCAGAACAAAAAATTATTGAACAAGCAGCATTATTAAATGTAGCTACGGATGCGATCATAGTTCGCGGCTTAGATAACCAACTTCTGTTTTGGAATCAAGGAGCAGAAAGACTATATGGATGGACTCAAGCAGAAGCTTTAGAAAGAAATGCCAATGAACTTTTATATCAAGAACCTTTAAAGCGATTACGAGAGATTAAACAAACAGTATTAACAGAAGGTGAATGGCAAGGAGAATTGAATCAAGTTAACAAAGGGGGTAAAAATATTGTGGTTGAGAGTCGCTGGACTTTGGTCAGAAATAAAACAGGAAATCCCCAATCCTATTTAGTGGTTAATACCGATATTACCGAGCAAAAACAATTAGAATCTCAATTTCTTCGTACTCAACGCCTAGAAAGCTTAGGAACTTTAGCCAGTGGTATCGCTCACGACCTGAATAATATTCTCGCCCCCATTTTAGGATTTGCTCAACTCCTACCCATTAAGTTATCTAATGTAGATCAGCAAACTCAAGAATATTTCCGAATCATCAAAAATAATGCTCAACGAGGAACAGCATTAGTTAAACAAATTCTAACTTTTGCTAGGGGTTTAGAAGGTGAAATGGGAAGTATCCAAATTCGCCATCTAATTATGGAAATAAAAAAGATCATTGAAGAAACTTTCCCTAAGTCAATTGAATTAGAAATAAATACACCTAGAAACTTATTACCGATTAATGGTGATATCAATCAAATTCATCAGGTATTAATGAATCTGGTAGTTAATGCCAGAGATGCTATGCCTAATGGGGGCAAGTTAAT
>JASJDF010000190.1 GCA_030065715.1 Xenococcaceae cyanobacterium MO_188.B19
GGACCCACCACAAAACGATAAAAAGTATATTTAGAATTTAATTCTGTAGGATTAAGATGATGAGTCTTATTTTCGGCAACTTTTTCCTTAATTACCCTACTATTCCCCACCCAAGTGCTATCTTCTCCTTGAGCTGATATCAGACGAATTTCTACAGGATTTCCTACAATTTCTTCTACTACCTGTCCAATAGTTTTAAGGTAGTGTTTTTGTAAATGATTCAGTATAAATGGATTAGGGGTACAAATAGTTAAACAATTATTCTTCAACTCTTCTGCTTTAGCCGATTGAATCCATGTTTCAAAGGTCGGGCGACTTAACTCTCCCTCCAAACGCTCTAAAACTCTTTCCCATAGTTGTTGAGAAGATATTGCCACTATTGCCCCTGATGTAACTACGATGGAAAAATTGTAACCTAGAAACCCAAGTCTAAATATCGACTTTTAATGAAATGGAAAAATCAACTTTAGATATCGTAAAACTCGGCAATCCCATATTACGCACTCCTGCTCAATCAGTATCAGATATTACAGATCCTCAAATATCCCAACTGATAGATTCTCTCATTGCTACCGCTGAGGCTAACAATGGGGTAGGGATTGCAGCCCCCCAAGTATCTGAGTCTTTTAGGTTATTTATTGTTGCTTCTCGCCCCAGTATCCGCTATCCTCACGCACCAAAGATGCAGCCTACCCCTATGATTAACCCTAAAATTGTTTCTTATAGTAAAGAAACAGTCAAAGATTGGGAGGGTTGTTTAAGTGTTCCTGGTTTACGGGGTTTAATAACTAGATATCAAGCGATAGAAGTAGAGTATTGTAATAGAGAAGGTCTGGTAGAAAGAAGAGTTTTAACTGATTTTATCGCTCGTATTTTTCAACATGAACTAGATCATCTTAATGGAATGGTATTTTTAGATCGTCTGGAAAGTCAGAAGGATTTATATTCAGAAGAAGAGTATCAAAAGTTAATCTGGGATTAGGTAGTAGGTATTAGGTAGTAGGTATTAGGTATTAGGTAGTAGGTATTAGGTATTAGGGAAGAATCAATATTAGAAAAACTATAAATTAAAGATGAATACAATTGTTGTAATTAGTAGTAATTAGATTCAATCTATTTTCATGACAGTAAGTACTTATAAGTGGTCTATGGAAGAATGGCATAGACTCATAGAATTGGGGATTTTTGATAATAAGTCTGTGGAATTATTGAATGGTGATATTGTTGAAATGAGTCCAAAGGGTATTCCTCATAGTTATACCAATCTTTCTGTAGCAGATTATTTGCGAAACATTTTAGCTGGAAAAGCGGTAATTCGGGAATCTCATCCTATTACTTTAAATAGTTCTGAACCAGAGCCAGATATTGCTGTAGTTCGACTTCCTAAAACTATATATGCTCAACATCATCCCTATCCAGAAGATATTTATTGGTTAATCGAGGTGTCAAAAACTACTTTGCAATTCGACCTCAATATTAAAGCTGAAGTTTACGCTAATAATAATATTCCTGAGTATTGGATCATCGATTTAGTTAATAAAAAAGTAATATTTCATACCTTACCTAATGATAATTCTTATTCTCAAATTGTTGAGTATCAAGCAGGATTTATTTCACCTCAAACTTTCAGTGATATTATGATTCCTTAGTCTGAATTGATTGTTATATAGGGTTTCTCATAGTCATGAAGTCCACTGTAATATATTTTTGCTAATTGCTCATAACTAATTGATGATATCAAATCAGTAAGTATTTGCTACACATAAAATATCTACCTTTTCCTACCTTATTAATCTTCTTGGCAGGCGATCACTTGACCATATTTATAGCATATTTAAAAGAATTTGGTATATTAAAATCAGATGCAACAGGATGATAAAGAAAACCATTACTCATTACTTCTCCTCGCATAAAACTTATTCAGCAAACCCTAATTATTCATGCTGAATTATTTTGGCTTTATTATCATAATAAAAATATTTACTATGAAATACTGAAATTTAGAAAAAGTTAATCAATATTGCTTATTTTATCGAGAATAAGGAGGTAAATACAATAAAAATAGTTTATTAAAACTATGATGTTTTGAAAAAAAACATTTTATAAAGTTCTGATGAAGTCAGATGGATAAATATAAAAAAAATGTTAACGGAAGTGATTAAAATTTATTGAGTCATCTCTGGAATTATGTTTTTTTAACGTCAGTTCGACGAAGCTAAAAAACTGTAATTTTTCGAGTTTGGATAGTGGTTAGATAGCCTTGAAATCCTCATTCTTTCGTTAAGAAAATCATAACTCCGTCCGCGAAGCGCGACTAGCGAAGGTCAGATCCGAAGGTGTTCCACGGGATACACCTGCCCTAAAGGATTCCCTGCGGTCTCGGATATATCCTTTAGGACTCCGAACTCCGAACTCACGTTTTTTTAGATTTTGCTCACCAATGAGATAGATTATCAACTTTTTCTGGGAACTATAACTTTAGTAAGTTGATTTTGTATCATGATGACAACAAGTACAAAATTCAATCCTAGAGAGTTATTGTCTCAACTAGCAGATTCTAACAGTTCTGGTTGTCTTGAATTTGATGAAGGATTGATTTCTTGGAAAATTTATTTACAGGAGGGAAATTTAAAGTATGTTTATTGTTCTGCACAGTTATTAGAGCAGCTTAAGTATCATCTACATTATCTTGAATTTAAACAAGCTGTAGCAGCCTTAAAACATTTACCATCATCTTCTGTAAAAATACAATCTTATTTACAGGGAAATTCTGCTACTCAAAATCACCATCTTTACAGTAAAGTTATTTGTTGGTTATTAACAGAAAAACATCTCAACCGATCCCAGGGTTTAGAACTAATCGAACACATAAATAAAGATGCGTTGCACTTTTGTCTTTGGCTTGATCGAGGTACTTCCTCATGGAAAGATGAAGAACCAATTCCTTGTTGGATTGAAGAACAATTAGGATCTACTTCATCTCTAACTGTATCAGAATGCTTGGATCTGGAGCAAACCAGGCTCAAACAATGGCAAAATTGTACTGCTGAATTGCTTTCTGTTCATCAACGTCCTTATTTTACTTCTGGTTGGGAACAAAAACCCATTCCCGCTTCTGGTTCACTAAATTATCAAGCTCTTAAAGAGCTATCTCAAGTAATACGAGGCAGCACCAGCATTCGTCAACTATCACTATTGCTCAAAAAAGATGAACTTTATGTAGCACAAATTTTATCTCCATACATTGAAGATAAGATAATTTATTTACGCCATGCCCAATCACCTTTAGATAAATTACCTAGTATTCCTAGAACCCAAAAAAATGTTCGGCAGTCTTCTTTCTCTAACAGTAAAAATGAAAATAATAAACCCAAAAATGTTACTGTTAAAACCTGGAAAATAGTATGTATTGATGATAGTCCTACTATCTTAAACGAGATTCAACGGTTTCTCGATCCAGAGAGATTTGAAGTTACAGCCATTGATGATCCTGTACAAGCTGTACCAATTATTTTTCGCCTCAAGCCAGACTTGATTTTGTTAGATATTACTATGCCTAGAATTAATGGTTATAAGATATGTGGGCTATTAAGAAGTAGTGACCATTGTAACCAGACTCCAATTATTATGGTAACGGGAAATACTGGCTTAATTGATAAGGCTAGAGCTAAACTCGCTGGCGCAACTGATTATTTTACTAAACCTTTTACTAGACAAGAATTAATGTTAGTAATTGAAAAATATCTTAAGTAATCTTTTATAGCTTCAAATAAATTTTTGGTTTCAATTTTATTTAATAGAACTAATAATAATCATGAAAACTATCTTAATTGTCGATGATTTACAATCCGAATTAGATTTGATGGCAACCTATTTAACCAAAGCTGGTTACAAGATCATTCTGGCAACGAATGGAGAAGAAGCACTCGCTAAAACTTTGGAAAAAAAACCTGATGCCATCGTTACTGATTGGATGATGCCCAAAATGGGCGGTTTAGATATTTGCCGTAAACTGAAAAAAAATCCTGAAACGGCGGAGATTCCCATAGTTGCTTGTACTGCTAAAAATCGGGATGTTGATCGCCTATGGGCAAAAAAACAAGGAGTCACAGCCTATGTTACGAAGCCTTGTACTCAAGAACAATTAGTCAGCGCGCTACAAGAGGCAATGGGGTAATTACTGATGACAACATCTAGTGCTGCTTCCAGAATTCAAGCGGATTTACAGGAGTTATTTAAGGCAGATTTAGCTCCAGGAGATGCTTATATTCGATTTCAACTGACCTCAGATATGACAGCATTATTGTCAATGAAACAGGTGCAAGAGTCCCTAATCGTTGAAACAGAGAAAATCACTACCTTACCCAGTATGCCAGAATCGGTCATTGGGATTATGAGTTCTCGCGATCGCGTTTTTTGTGTATTTGATTTGGCTCAATTTTTAGCTTTGCCTTCTCGTTTAATCGCCCCTCGGCAATATCAAATCATTGTGTTGCAAACCACTTCTAAACAACCAATTTATATGGGGTTAGCCGTCTATCGCCTTCAAGGAATTTTACGTTTACCCACAGCACAAATTCTGCGCTCTTTAGAGTCTTTTCCTTCTAACATCGCTCCTTATCTTGAGGGGGTAGTGCAAGAAGAAGAAACGATGATTCCCATATTGGAATTTAATCGAATCTCAGAAACTTTGACCAAAATTAACAATCAATAGGTCACTGCAAAATTTCTCGTTCCACAAATCTAAACCGATAATTCCCAAACGCTATGAGTCCCAAACAAGAATTTAAGAATCCACCATCAGAAGAAACTTCTCTCACTAAATCTGTAGCTGACAACTTTAAGGGAGTTGGTAATCTTCGCCGTCGCTTGCTAGTTTCAATTTTACCAGCAGTATTACTTCCTCTGGCTATTGCTAGTGCGATCGGATATAACGTTACCGAACGTCGAGCCAAAACTGAAGTTGTAGAACAGCTTGAGGCTAATACTCTTTTGGCAAGTAAAACAATTGATACTTTTATTCGAGACTCTCTTCAACTCACCGATTTGGTTGCTGCTAATCCTATAGTGATTCAAGCCATGAAAGCCAGCAGTCAGAAAGTGCAGGAGGAACAATTAGCTCAACAAACAATTGACGCTTTAGAGAAAAAGTTTGCTGCCACTAAATTATTAACTATTGATGACAGTATTAATAACTATCTACAACAGATAGTTAAATCGGGTCAGTTGGCAGAAATCTTTTTTACCGAGCGGAATGGCTTGAACGTTGCATTTAGTAACCCTACCTCCGACTTTGTCCAGCGCGATGAAGGTTGGTGGCAAACTAGCCAACAAGAAGGAAGGGATATTGGGGAACCTGAGTTTGATGAATCGGCAAATGCTATTGTAATTGCTTTTTCTAGAGCTGTAAAAGACTCTCAAACTCAGGAATTTCTGGGAGTAATTAAGGCTGGTGTTCCAGCAACAACATCGATTTCTGATCTTGCCAATTACTTAGAAGGACAACACAGCCGATCTGCCCAATTTCAAATTGTTGACCCTAATAATAGTTTTGTTTTTAGTAATATCGACTTCACAGATGTTGAAGCACAGGAGCGCAATGATACAGGAACTAATTCTTCTCAAACCGCTAAAGACTATAACCAAAACAGAATGAATACAGAAAATGTCGAAGTGGTTGGTGGTGAATCAATTCTAAAAGTAGCCAAAACTATGATCCAGGTTCTGGAAAATGCTGTGAGTATGGAGCAAGCACAACAGTCAATTGCCCAGGAAGACAGCTTTTCTGAAATCAGTCTTCGCCAAGAAATAATTGGTTCTGAAAGAAGCATCATCGCCGTATTAAGATATCAAGATAAAATTTATAGCCTGTCTACTGTGCCCAATACTGACCTCGTATCAATTGGGGTCATAGATTATGATGTGGTAGCCAGTGCAGGACAAAGTTTACTATCAGTATTTGGTTTAACTGGTCTTATTTTGGGTACTGCTGCTTTAGGTTTAATTATTTTTCTAGCACAGCAATTGTCTCGACCTCTGACTAAGCTATCAGAAAAAACTCAAGAGGTAGCGTCGGGAAATCTTGATATTCAAGCCGATGTAGAAGGAACTTTAGAAACTAGAACTTTAGCAGATAACTTTAACAAGCTAGTTAAACAAGTTAAAGAATCTTTAGAAAATCAACAAGCCTTGGCTAATGAGCAACGTCACGAAAAAGAACAGCTAGAAACAGCTATTTATACCCTCATAGATGAAGTTTCCGATGCCACAGACGGTGATTTAACCGTTAGAGCTAACCTAGATTCTATGGAACTCAGTACTGTTGCCGATTTATTTAACGCCATTATTGATAACTTGCAAGAAATCGCCGTTGAAGCCAAACAGTCCACTAGCCAAGTTGGTTCTTCTTTGAAGCAAAATGAAGCAGCAATTCGGACTTTAGCAGAGCAGGCTATTGCTGAGGCGAAAGAAACTCGCGATACCTTGATGTCTGTCGAACAAATGTCCCAATCGATTCAGGCAGTAGCAGAAAATGCCAACCAAGCAGAACAGATTGTGGATGATACCTATCAGACTATTGTCAACAGTACTGACAATATGGATTTAACTGTAAACAGTATTCTGAATCTGCGGACTACAGTAGGTGAGACAGCTAAAAAAATGAAGCGTTTAGGAGAATCTTCCCAGAAAATTTCCCAAGCTGTCTCTTTTATTGAAGAAATTGCCCTAAGAACTAATATATTAGCGATTAACGCTACTGTTGAGGCTGGACGCGCAGGGGAATACGGACAAGGTTTCACTATCGTTGCGGAACAAGTCGCTGGTTTATCAGAACAATGTGCAGCAGCAACCAAAGAAATTGCCAGTATTGTCGCAGCAATTCAAGGGGAAACTCAGGAGGTCAACCAAGCTATGGAATCAGGTACAGCCCAGGTGGTAGAAACCACCCGCCTAGTAGAATCTACCAAAGAAAGTTTAGGACTAGTACTAGAAAAATCCCAAGAAATTAACCTTCTGATGAGTTCTATTTCCGAATCAACCGTATCTCAGGCAAAGACTTCCCAAAATGTGACTAACCTGATGCAAAAAATTGCCAACTTATCTGAAACCACATCTAAATCTTCCAAGGAAGTAGCACAATCAATTGTTGAAACGGCTCAAGTAGCTGAAAAATTGGAGTCTGCTGTAGCTCAATTTAAAGTAGCTGAATCATACTAAATTATTTATTCCTCCCACTATTAATAATAGTAAAAATAAGTTAAACAGAATATTTTATTGACCAAAACTTTTTTTTACTTTAAATAGTTGTTATTAAATCAATATGTCTGCCTATAAACTCTGAATTATTATGATTAACAAACAAAAATCTACTAGGTTACAATTAAAAGCAAATCCTCAATATAAATATCATTTAATTTTTGACCTTATAGAATCAATCTTATTTAAATATACTTGGCGTTTTAGATCGAGGATATTGTTATTAAGTTTGAGTAGCTTAATTTTACCAACTTTAGTTGTTCCATTACTTCCTAATTCTTGGGAGCAAAAAATTTTAACTCAAATATCGATAACTGCTCAAGCTCAACAATCTCAAGAACTAGCAACTCAAAAAACCGTTCTTAAAATTGGTGTTTTAGCAAAACGAGGAACAGAAAAAGCTTTGAGTCAATGGCAACCATTAGCAGAATATTTGTCTACTAATATTCCAGAATATACATTTCAAATAGTACCTCTGAATTTTGAGGAAATTTATCAAGCTGTTGAAGACAATAGCATAGATTTTATTATTGCCAACTCTGGGATGTATGTAGATTTTGAAGCTAATTATGGAGCAAATCGAATTGCTACTCTAAAAAACCTGAGATTAGGCAATCCCTATACTATTTTTGGTGGAGTAATTTTAGTAAAAGCCGACCGCCAAGATATTAACACTTTAAAAGATTTAAAGGGTAAAACTTTTATGGCGGTAAACGAAACCTCTTTGGGTGGTTGGCAAATGGCTTGGGGTGTTCTTCAAGAAGAAGGCATCGATCCGAAAAAACATTTTCAGGAGTTGAGTTTTGGTAATACACACGATGCTGTAGTAACAGCAGTACTTAAAGGCGAGGTTGATGCGGGGACAGTGAGAACTGACACCCTAGAACGTATGTCAGCAGAAGGCAAAATTAAACTAGCAGAGTTTAAGATTATCAATAAGCAACAAGACCCCAGTGGTAAGTTCCCTTTTGTTCATAGTACTCCCTTGTATCCTGAGTGGCCCTTTGCTGTAGCCAAAGATGTTCCTATAGAAATATCAGAAAAAGTATCGGCTGCTTTACTCAATATGCCGTATGATAGTCCAGCAGCTATTGCTGCTAAATCTGAAGGTTGGACTATTCCCTTCAACTATCGACCTGTACATGAGTTATTTCTCGATCTCAATATTGGTCCTTATGAGGACTTAGGAGAAATTACCCTAACACAGCTTATTCAAAAACTGTGGATTTTTATCGTAGCAGCATTATTAGGTTTAGCTGCTTTGACAATTTATTTCCAAAAGCGCAGTTTGGCTCAACAAAAACTTAACGAACAAGCCTTAAGCAAATTAAATAAATCCCTAGAGAAAAATGCCGAAGAGCAGCGTCAACAAAAAGAACAACAACGTCAAGAAAAAGAACAGTTAGAAACAGCAATTTATACCTTAATAGATGAAGTTTCAGATGCCACAGAAGGGGATTTAACCGTCAGAGCTAATTTAGACTCTTTAGAACTGAGTACGGTTGCCGATTTATTTAATGCCATTATTAATAACCTACAAGAAATTGCTGTTGAAGCTAAACAATCAACTAGTCAAGTAGGTTCTTCTTTGAAACAAAATGAAGAAGCAATTCGCTTGTTAGCAGAAAGTGCGATCGCTGAAGCAGCAGAAACTCGCAATACCTTGATGTCTGTGGAACAAATGTCCCAAACAATTCAAGAAGTAGCAGAAAATGCAAGCCAAGCTGAAAAGATTGCTGATGATACTTACAATACTGTTTTGAACAGCACCAATAACATGGATTTAACAGTAGACAGTATTCTCAAGCTCAGGACTACAGTAGGAGAAACTGCGAAAAAAATGAAGCGTTTAGGAGAATCTTCGCGAAAAATCTCTCAAGCAGTCTCTTTTATCGAAGAAATTGCTTTGAAAACCAATGTATTGGCGATTAATGCTAGTGCAGAAGCAGATCGTGCAGGAGAATACGGACAAGGATTTGCGATCGTTGCCGAACAAGTGGGTTCATTGGCAAAGCAATGTGCAGCAGCAACTCAAGAGATTGCCATTATGGTAGCAGCAATTCAAGCCGAAACCCAGGAAGTCAGTCAAGCAATGGAATCAGGTACAACGCAAGTAGTAGACTCTACACGCCTAGTTGAATCCACTAAACAAAGTTTGGGAGTAGCACTAGATAAATCTCAACAGATTAACCTTCTTATGGAGTCTATTTCTCAAAGTACAGTATCTCAGGCAACTACTTCCCAAAATGTGACTAGTTTGATGCAAAAAATTGCTGAATTATCCGAAACTACATCGAGATCTTCCAAGGAAGTCGCACAATCAATTGTTGAAACTGCTCAAGTAGCTCAAAAACTAGAATCTACCGTAGCCCAGTTTAAGGTAGCTAATTAGTCATTAGTTATTAGTCATTAGTCGTTTAAAATTCAAAATTCATAACTCAAAATGGATACAGAACAACAAATTCGCCTGAATTTTCT
>JASJDF010000191.1 GCA_030065715.1 Xenococcaceae cyanobacterium MO_188.B19
AACGGCACTATCCAATTAGATGATAATCAAAATGTATATGTTGATGTACGGGGACGTAATCTTCCTGGAAATAAAATTGCCGAAAAATATAATACTAAGTTACCAATTGAGTTGGGTTTAGTATCGGGAAGAGGAGCATTATCTTTCCAAGCAACGGATTTAAAAGAGACTTTTCATATTGTTAATGGAGTTGCTAATTTTCCTTTAGGTAACGGTATCGTTGCAGTAGAAAATCTTAAGTATCGAGATGGAATATGGCGATCGCAAATTCAAGCTAATGATGTAGAATTTGATAGTCTGCCTTTTGGTAAGGGGACTACTCCTACCATTGGGAAAGCGTTAGTAGATGGAACATTTAAAGCTTCAGGAGAAATTAAAGATCCTAAGTTTAATACTCTGGTAGTTTCAGGTAATGCCACCTTAAATACTGTTGGCGGAGTAATCTATTCTCCTGATATTAGAGTTAGTCAGGGAATTTGGCAGGGAGACTTTAGTACTAGCAATATACAATTACGTCAGCTTTTCCCAGAAATACCAACGGAATTTAATGACAATGTAGGGGGAGATTTTTATTTAACAGGAAAGATCGTAGACGATAATACTATTACTGGTAAAGGTGATTTAACAGTAGCTAAGGGTAAGGTTAGAGTAGCGGAATTAATAGTTGCTGGTAAGGATTGGCAGACGATCGCGATCGCTAATAATTTAGAATTAAAACAGTTAAGCTCTAGTACTCCCGATCAATTTGCGGGACTAGTTAATGGTAAGTTTAATATTTCAGGCACCATTGATAACATTACTCCTGAAGGAATTATCGCCCAAGGCAACGGAAGTTTAACTCTGCCAGAAGGAGTATTTACTGCTAATAATTTAAATATCAAAGATGGCAATTTTGTGACTCAGATTATCCCTGAAGGGGTAGATTTAAGTTTGTTTGCCGATCCCAATTCCGAAGATTTTATCCTGGAAGGCAATTTAGGAGGAGAATTAACCGCCACAGGAAAAATTGAGCAACTCGATCCTACTGCGGTCAATGCTAAAGGTTATGTCAGTTTTAGTAAAGGTATTGATCTGATAGAAGAACCTTTTGGTGCCAATATTGTGTGGAATGGTAGCAGATTAGATATTTTACAAGCTACAGGTAATAGCTTAAATGCTACTGGTTATATTGAACTAGCAAATAACTTTTTTACAGATATTCCCGATAAATTAGCTGCGGTAAACGACTTTAGGTTTGATGTTATTCGAGCTAACGAGATCGATCTTAACAGACTCAAGATTAGTCTACCTAGTTGGGCAGTCAATTTAGAACGCAGTGCCAAAGTAGATTTTACAGGCAAAATATCTGGTATTCCTTCTGCAATAGATATCGATGGAAATATTAACCTAACCGACTTACTAATAGAAAATCTTGCTTTTAATGACTTACAAGGTAAAGTCAGAGTTGCTCCTAGTTTGGGAGTTAAGTTGGCGTTAAGTGAGGGAGACTGGAGAGACAAGGAGACAAGGGAGATAAGGAGACAAGGGAGACAAGGGGGACAAGAAATTGCCTTGAATTTAGATAAGGATTTTCTACCTCAATCTTTTACTTTTGCTCACGACAACATCTTGATAGAGGGAACAGGAAAACATGAAATAGTTCAATTACAAGCTCAGAATGTTCCCCTAGAATTGCTCAAAATCATTGCTGTTAAAAGTCCAGACTTAGAAATCCACCCTAAATTAGCAGCCCAACCCCTTGCAGGACAGTTATCAGGGGACTTTACTACCAATCTCGATAACTTAAACACTTCTGGAGAAAATGTAGTTATCACCTCACCTCTTCTAGGAAACATCAAAGGTAATCAAATTACTGGTAGCTTTCAATATGGAGAAGGTTATCTAGCATTAGATGACCTTAAGTTTGAACAAGGAATCAGTAAATATCAACTCCAAGGTAATTTAACTCAAAAAGATGATGATATTAAGATTGATGGCGAGTTGTCAGTAGAAGAAGGAGAGATACAAAATATTTTAATTGGCTTAAAAATCTTTGAATTAGGGGATTTGAGTAATCCTTTTGGCGATCGCGAATATGGAAAATCCCAAGACCTTGATCCTCAGTCTAACTCTATTCCTAACCCTCTATTTGCCTTAAATGTTCAAGATAGAGCCATTTGGCAGCAACTGCAAAAACTAGCAGGAATTCAAGCTTGGATTAATCAGAAAGAAGAAGAAGAACAAAAAGACCTGGAATTACCAGAATTAAGTGAATTAAAAGGAAATTTTGGCGGTAAAGTCACCGTATCAGGTTCTCTCAATCAAGGTTTGGATGCAGACTTTCAATTTGAGGGTAAACAATGGCGATGGGGCAAAACCAAACTGGGAGAAAATCCAGAAAAAAACTTAATTGCTGAAAAAATAGTCTTGAAAGGAGATTTTAGAGATGAAATCTTAACCATTCTTCCTATAATCATTAATTTACCCCAACCTCTACCTAATAACCTCTCGGATACTGAAACTTCCACTGAGACAGAAACAACTTTAAACCCCAAAGTCATCATATCTGGTACTGCTGGAGGAGAAACCCTCTTAGGAAAATTAGTTTTTAGAGAAATTCCTATTTCTCTAATTAAAAGATTTGTCACCCTACCCAAACAAATTGCTTTCGGGGGAATTATTGACGCAGAAGCAACCATTTCTGGAAAACAAAGTAATCCTAATGTTTTAGGAGAAATTACTATTAGGGATACAACTCTCAACGAAACCTTGATTGAATCAACCCAAGGTAGTTTTAACTATAGTGATGCCCGATTAAACTTCTTTGGCAGCAGTGTAGTAGCAGAAGATGCCGATCCCGTAACCCTCGAAGGTAGTATTCCCTACAAACTTCCCTTTGCTGATATTGAACCTGAAACCGATCTGCTAAAAATTTCTCTTAATGTCAAAAATCGCGGGCTTACTCTACTCAATATCTTGTCTCAAGGGGAAGTCAATTGGATAGATGGAGAAGGAGAAATTGTCTTAGATATTGATGGTACTTATGACCAAGCCAATAATCAACCCCGTAATCTAATTACCAGAGGAAATGCCACCATCAATCAAGGTAAAATTGCCCTTAGGAGTCTTCCAGATCAATATTTCACAGAAGTAGCAGGTAATATTGAATTCAATTTTGATCGTATTGCTGTAAAAAATGTTACTACTAAATTTGGAGATGGAGAAATTTCAGCCTTTGGCACAATTCCCCTCAGTCGTCCCACAGTCCAAGATAATCCCCTAACTATTAATCTAGACAATCTCAAAGTCGATCTTGAAGAACTTTATAAAGGCAACGTATCAGGGCAAGTTTCAATTTTGGGAACAGCCCTAGAGCCAGACATCACAGGGGATATAACTTTATCTAATGGCACAGTAGTCTTAAATAACAGTACCACCGCAGAAAATATAACCATACCAGACACAACAGGAATTTCCGCTCTCACAGAATATAAAAATTTGCAACTGCAATTGGGTAAAAATATTTATATTAGCCAGCCTCCAATCTTTACTTTTCTGGCTACAGGTACTCTCAACTTGGGAGGTACATTTTTATTTCCCATTCCCGAAGGCACAATTAATCTAAAAAGAGGTCAGGTTAACCTATTTACTACCCAACTGAATTTAGCTAGAGGTGAAAACAACACTGCTCGTTTTACTCGCAGTAATGGACTAGATCCTTTTCTAGAAGTAACACTAGTCGGTTCGGCGATTGAAACTTCTCCTAATCTTACCCTACAAGACCCTTCATCTACAGAAATTCAAGATATCCAAGCTAGCGAGATCGGCACCCTAGATACTGTACGTATTTCCGCCAAAGTTCGGGGTTTAGCCAGTCAAATCACCAATAAAATTCAACTAACGAGTAGTCCTCCCCGTAGCCAAGCAGAAATATTGGCACTATTGGGGGGTAACTTTTTCAATACCATAGGTAGTGGTGGTAGCACCCTCGGATTAGCCTCTGCTCTTTTTGGTAGTTTAAATTCTCAATTTAGCAATCTCATTCCCTTCGGAGAAATTCGTCTATTTCCGACTCAGATAGCGGGAGATGACGAGGATAACCCAGACCGTATAATTGATGCTCTTGCAGGAGAAATTGCTTTTGATATTACCGATAAATTTTCTTTCTCTGTTCTCAAAATCTTAAATATCGGTGACATTCCTACTCAATTTGGGGTTCGTTACCGTTTTAATCAAAATTTTGTTCTACGAGGTTCAACGAATTTTCAAGATGACACAAGAACTATATTGGAATACGAACTGCGATTTTGAACATCAATTGATTTCTCCTCCTACTAAACCAACAGTACCAATCTTTAACTGTCAAAATCAAAGCCTTGGTCATGTCTGTTTTGTGCATAGTTTTTAATTAAAAGAATCGGTAATTAAAATATGTTTAGGTTGAGCTTCTATGCGTTTAAACCACCCCAAGATAGCGGGAAAATTTGTCAAGTCAAATCCTCCTTCTGTTGCTACATGGGTATAATATCAAATCACTTTAGATATGCTGCACATTAATCTCCCTAGTCTCCCTAGTCCTCCTTGTTATGCGCTTGCGCTTGCGCTTGCGAAGCTCTACCCGCAGGGTCAGCTCTACCCGTTCCCGAAGGGACTACCGCTAGGTCAGGGGCAGCGGTTATACCACAAGGGTACAATGTCCGAAGGTGTCCTAAAGGATTCCTAAAGGATACACCTTCGGATAACACCTGCGGATATACCCTTTAGGGATCCTTTAGGACTCCCCATCAATCATCTGTAGCAAATTTAAAGGTAAATGATCTTAGGTTCGATCCCTATTACTTTGACTCCTCTGTCTGCTTAAGATGAAATCAATCGCTTCAGCAAATCCTAAGTAGGTCGATATAATGATTAATAGCTTATAGCCTCCAAAAATTTCTCATCGGTTTTCGATGTATCGATAGTGGTGACATAAACTTGTTCTTCTGGGCTAAAAGCTTCGGCGGTTGCTTGTTGACTGGTGAGTAAGTCAGCCGTAGCATCAGAAATATCACCACTACGCTGGGTTAAGCGATCGCGTAACACTTCTACGGGTGCAGTACAATGTATAATCTGCAAAGAGATGTTATTGTTTTGGATTGCGTCTATAATTTTATGACGACAACCAATGCGGTCATATTTAGCATCAAGAATTACGGTAAAACCTTCCTTGACTAGCATCATACCCAACTGCAATAATCGGTCATAGGTTTTTTGACTCATTTGAGGGGTATATATCTCATCACTTCCTGTTGTGTCTAGAGAAATACCTGCAAGATGTTTGCGAACCGCGTCAGAACGAATATGTATTGCACCGATAGCTCTAGCTAGGGTTTTCGCTACGGTAGTTTTACCAGAACCAGATAAACCCGACATTAATATCAGCTTTCCTGGTTTACTTTGGGTATATTCCCACGCTTGTTTGTAGTAGTCTGAAGCTGTTTGAGTAGCTTCTTGCTTAACTGGTTCAGGGATCGCAGGATCGTCTAGAAGAAAAGATGTTACCTTAGCTCGTACATAAGCTTGCCGACTAAGATACAAAGGTAATAAGGGCAAACCTTCCCAGTCACCTGTTTGTTCCAGATAGGTATTGAGAAAAGCATTAGCAAAATCTTTTTTGCCTCTAGCTTCTAAATCCATCATGGTAAAAGCCACATCGTACATCACATCTACGAAGCGAAAGAGTTCATTAAATTCGATGCGATCAAAAAGTTGAATTTTGTCTTGCCACAAACAGATATTTTTGAGATGCAAATCTCCGTGACATTCTTTGATTTTATGATTAGCGATTCGGCTATTAAATAAGTCTTCTCGTTCAGCAAAAAATTTATCTGTATAAGCTTGAGTTTCTGTAAGTTGTTTTTCGGTTTGCGCTCTGTCAATATAACCTTGAGTTTGAGCGTAGTTTTCATCAAAAGCTTGGCGAATTTTCTCTACTTTGCCAAAAGTATTAATATATTCGCTAGTTTTAGCTTGATCATGGAATTGAGCCACAATTTTCCCCAATTCTTCCATATAATCAATAGACAACTTGCCCGCTTCAAAGAGATTGATCAGCAGATTCTCTTGGGGAAACTGACGCATTTTTAGGGTGTATGCCACAGGTTCACCAGAACCATTGAGAATGAATTTATCTCCTTCTTGGGTAATAGGTAAAACTGCTAAATATAATTCTGGTGCGATCGCGCTATTCATCGCAATTTCTGCATCTAAAAACTGCTTTCTTTTCTCTAAAGTGGAATAGTCAAGAAAGCCAAAGTCAACCGACTTTTTCAGTTTATAAGCATAGTCTCCTGTCAACAAAACATAAGAAACATGAGTTTGTACTAATTCAATATTGTCGGCTACTTCATGAGGATAAAATTCCGACTGTTGCATCTGAGAAATAAGTGCAGAAATTTCCATCGAAAAAGTCAAAATACAGCCTATATATAATAGCTTGCTCTGTTGTGTTTAACTTTTCTACCAACAGGATTTTTTAATAGCCACCTTTTTACTGCTGCATTCTGACAATCCTGTTTAGTTTTCCCATCTTGTTTTTTAATGAATTCTGGAAGAAAATTAATTAGGTTTTGCTGAAAAAAAGGCGATTGAGTGAAAAATACAGCAAAAACTGCTAGATGATGCATGGTTCACCTTATATTTCTTATTATCTCCTTTTTCAAGATCAGCTTTGTATAATCTAGTAATGCCATTTTTTGGTAAAGTATATCTTTCAATAGAGGAAAGAAAGAGAGCAAATCTAGCTCCTATGATACTAGATTAGGCTTGTTATAATAGTTTTTATGACTATTTTTACCTGCTACTGCTGCTTCTCTATTAAGCTATTTACTATTACTAAGAAAAATAACTCCTTATGAAAGATAAAATAATTTTCATCACTAAAGTTTTAATTGCTTCTTGGCTACTATCTGTAGGAATTAAATATACTGAAAAAATATTAGTGCTAGCTCCTACTAATATTAATGCTATATCTATAGTCTTTGCACCATGCTTTGCAATGGTAGCTTTTCTCGGCTGGAAATACTTACAAGATATTAATAATACTGAAATTAAAAGCAACGAAAAACCCTGATAAAATAATAGCTGAAGACGGATTAAATTAAGTTATAGCCAAAATTTTGGCATTTTTAATTTATGGGAAGCGTTATTCTTTAGGGCAAAAATATAGTGAGCATTAATCAAAAATTTGTATCTGAAACAAACTCCAAATCTTTAGCCATCAAACAACAGACTAAAACATCTTGGACAATTGAAGATAGTGAGCAACTATATGGTATCGAAGGATGGGGTGAACCTTATTTTTCCATTAATGCTGCTGGTAATATTACCGTATCTCCTCAAGGTGCTTCTAGGGGAATTTCTCTCGATCTCTATGAGTTAGTTGAATCTTTGAAAAAAAGGAATATTGGATTACCTTTACTAATTCGCTTCTCAGATATTTTAGCCGATCGCATGGAAAGATTATGTGCTTGCATGAATCGCGCGATCGCGCGTTATAATTACAATGGCAAGTATCAAGGGGTATTTCCTGTCAAATGTAATCAAAACCGTCATTTACTAGAAGATTTGGTACGCTATGGTCAACCCTATCAGTTTGGGTTAGAAGCAGGCTCGAAGCCAGAGTTAATGATTGCTTTGGCGATTTTAGAGCCAAATACAGACAGTTCGGAAACCTTATTAATTTGTAATGGATACAAAGATCGAGAATATATTGAAACGGCTTTACTTGCTACCAGGTTGGGACATAAACCAATTATTGTGATTGAACAAATCACCGAACTCTATACTATCTTGCAAGTTAGTCAAGAATTAGACATTAAACCTATTATTGGAGTTAGAGCCAAACTTAATTCCAAAGGTATGGGGCGTTGGGGAAACTCTACAGGAGATCGGGCAAAATTTGGTCTGACTATCCCCCAAATATTGCAAGTAGTAACAGAATTAGAAACATCCCAAATGCTGGAGAGTTTGCAACTGTTACATTTTCATATTGGCTCCCAAATCTCATCCATAGCAGTAATTAAAGATGCAATCCGCGAAGCTAGTCAGATTTATGTACAACTAGCTCAGATGGGTGCCAAGATGGGATATTTAGATGTAGGTGGTGGTTTAGCAGTAGATTATGATGGCTCAAAAAGCAACTTCCAGGCTTCCAAAAACTACAATATGCAGAATTACGCCAATGATATTGTGGCACAAATTAAAGACGCTTGCGGTCGCAGTAAAATAGCTGTTCCGACTCTAATCAGTGAAAGCGGTAGAGCCATTGCTTCCCATCAATCAGTATTAATCTTTGATGTTTTAGGCACCAATCAGGTGTCTCTTACTACTCCTCAACCATCAGAAACAGAAGAACATTTAGTCTTGAGTAACTTTTGGGAAACCTATCAATCAATCAAAGCTGGAAATATTCAAGAAACTTATAATGATGCGATTCAGTTTAAAGAAGAAGCTCAGAGCCTATTTAACCTAGGTTATTTGACTTTAATAGAGCGATCGCGAGCAGAAGAACTATATTGGGCTTGTTTACATAAAATTGCTCAAATTACCCGTAATCAAGCAGATATCCCAGACGAGCTACAAGATTTAGCAAAGATTATGGCATCAATTTACTATATCAATCTCTCAGTCTTCCAGTCTGCCCCCGACTCTTGGGCGATCGATCAACTGTTCCCCATTATGCCCATCCATCGTTTGCATGAACAACCCACAGCCAGAGCCATACTAGCCGATCTTACTTGTGATAGTGATGGAAAAATTGACCGCTTTATCAATCGTAAAGATAGCAAAGACATTTTGGAATTGCACCCTTTAACTAACCAACCCTATTATTTAGGAATGTTTCTTGTCGGCGCTTACCAAGAAATTATGGGAAACTTACACAATCTTTTTGGTGATACTAATGTGGTTCATATCCAAATGACTCCCAAAAGTTATCAAATAAAATATGTAGTAAAAGGAGACACCATTAAAGATGTTTTAGGTTATGTGCAATATAAAGCGGGAGATTTACTAGAAATTATGCGCTGTCGTACAGAAACTGCTCTAGAAGAAAATCGTATTACCCTAGAAGAAGCTCAAAAACTCTTACAAAATTATGAAAGTAGTTTAGATAGCTATACCTATTTAGTCGGCAATTAAATTGATCTATGATTATTCGCTCATTGCTAGCAAAACAATTAGGTTATCCCTCTGGTATTTTTGGTCGATTGGTAATGAAATTACTCAATAAAAGTAATGCTGAGATGAATGATCTTACTTTTACCAAGCTAAATGTACAGCCAGGAGATTTTATTTTAGAAATTGGCTTTGGTGGAGGATATTTGTTGGATAAGATCGCAACTTCTCGAATTCCAAGTTTAATAGCAGCAATAGATCCTAAAATTGATGTTATCAAAATGGGCAATAAAAAATTTAAGCAACAAATTGCACAAAAATATATTGAGCTAAAGCAAGCTAGTGCTGAGAGTTTGCCTTATGATAATCGCTATTTTGATAAGATATGCACTGTCAATACTATTTATTTTTGGTCAGACCCAAAATTAGTATTAGATGAATGCAATCGTGTTTTGAAACTAAATGGAAAAATAGTCATTTCTTATAATTCTTCAGCCTTTTTAGAAAAAACTAAACTGACTCAACATGGTTTTAAAACCTATGAACCTGAAAA
>JASJDF010000192.1 GCA_030065715.1 Xenococcaceae cyanobacterium MO_188.B19
TTTGTCCTCTTGCACCTGCTCTCCGCTTATTTGGCTCAAATCCTTGCACAGAATACCTTAAAGCTATCTCACTGTTTTGCCACGCTCCTTCAAAAAGTGTTTAAAGTCTGACTTGCCCATCATCATTAAAGATATTTTGCTGGCGGGGTGACAACCCCGCTAAACTATGCACTGTATATGTTTCATAGCTGTCAAACCCCTTTGATAAAATGGCAGCTTATTGAGAGCAGTTAGCATTAACTTTTCGACCCACTCCCAGCATATATCCATAGATAATACCCATGTGGTACCGTATAATCCTGTCCAAAAGTAACTATGTCTTGGTCGATTTTTACCTTCAATCTTGAGGCGATTAATATATTCTTGATGTCCAGTATTTCTAATTTTTAAACCTACTAAACAACTCGCAGTGTAAGCGATCGCTATAAGTAAAATTAAATTAGTTAAACGTTGAGCATTGGCTTGAGAACCTTCTAAATTATATCCACCAGATTTACAGTCTCTAAACATAGCTTCAATGCCACCACGAGATGCAAATATCTTAATGACTTCGTCTTTATTATCTAAATTTGTGAGTAAATACCAAGGGTTAGGTAATTGTTTATTATTGTATTTTCTTCGCCAATACACTACTACATTAAATCTAGTTTTTTGATTATTCTCTGTAACTAAAACATCATCATACTTGACTCTATCCCCTGGTCTTATATCTAAAGAAGCTAGGGATTGATATTTCTTATAACGAGGTCGAATTTTAGTACTCTTGTTTAACCTGAGAACAAAATCTATTTTCTTTTTAGTCAGCCAGAGGGCAAAAGCTGTACTTCTGTATTCTCTATCTCCTATCACTACTAACTTATAGTCTTTCAGTAATTTTAAGATCGGTCTAATTGTCGCTACTTGTTCATAAAAATTACTGCTGCCTTTCTTATATAAAAGTAACCAATAAATCGGGAAAGCTCTTTTCTTCCAAATTACACTTGCCATTGAAATATTATTATTTTTCCATTGTGTTCTATCAATGGTTATTATCAGCCTATCTCCTTTTTTATATTGGCTAGCAATTATTTTTTTGCTCAAGGGAAACCAAAGTAAAGATAAACTCAACTTTGATGACATTAAAAACCTTTGTATTTTTTTCCTTCGGCTCTCACATTTAATGGGATAAGGAAAACTTGATGCTAATCTCTCAATCCTAACTTGACGGTGTACTTGTAGTAGCCAAACTAAAATTTGTAATGTTAAGAGTTCTGATGATGGTAGATAAGTTTTAAGGTAATCAATATAAAATTGAGGCAACATTTTGAATTTTAACTGTCTTCGATAATTGTGAGACAGTTATTCTTAATTATTTCCAGTTAAATAACTGCAAATAATCGGAATATTTTAAGAATTCTGCAAATTTTCCCGATTTGGGGGTTGAATATTAAGTCAATTTCAGTGATATTTTTAGGAGGTTACGATCGCCTGTCCTATCCCTTGTCATATATCGATTCTGGAGGTTGTCCCCCCGTCAGATAATTGAGGCTCTCAGTTGTCCCTTTCCATTGTCGATGGTGTCACTCTCTCGAATCCTTAAGCAGAATGGAATTTTGGGTTCAAGCAAGAGATAAGTTAACCATTCTTGGCCGATATGCGAAGCGGTATCCTTTAGGACAAACTCACTGTCGCCAGTTAGATAGCCCACTTCTGCTTCGGGAAAAATTTCATAAAAACGCTCAATCAAGTCCATTCTCTCTTTGCTATTGGAATTACCCTTCTTATCTAAATAAGAGACTGTTTGTAAAAAGAAAATAAAGAAGAAACTAAAACTAAGGTTAAACAGCTAAAAATAGGGATACAGAGTCAATCAACAGAGCTAATATGGTAAGACAAGCCTATCCATCAGATCTAAGCGATAGGGAATGGTCAATTATTGAACCATTGTTACCCAGGAGCAAATCAAGAGGAAGGAAAAGAGACACCGACTTAAGAGAGGTTGTTAACGCCATTTTGTACTTATTAGAAGAAGGATGTCAGTGGCGAGCATTGCCTCACGATTTTCCACACTGGTCAACAGTCAGGACTTACTTTGACAAATGGAATAAACATCAACTCTGGTATCAAATGAATCGAAGACTTCGAGAAGAGTTGAGACAACAACAAGGAAGAGAAGCCCAACCAAGCGCAGCATCGATAGATAGTCAGTCAGTCAAAACGACACAAAAAAGGGGGATGTGTACGGTTTTGATGGTGGTAAACGAGTGAAAGGTAGAAAGCGACACATCTTAGTAGACAGTCTAGGACTATTACTGGAGGTAATCGTAACCGAAGCCAATGGGTCAGAACGAATTAATGGACTAGCACTGTTGCTAGAATCTCAAGAAAATCTCGACAGGCTAAAATTAATTTGGGTAGACCAAGGATATCAAGGTGCTAGATTTGAAACGGGGGTAGAACATCTTTCGTCAGCTAAAGTTGAAGTGATGAGAAGAGAGGGGAAAGGGTTTCAATTATTAGCTCGAAGATGGGTAGTGGAAAGAACTTTTGCTTGGCTAATGCAAAAGCGTCGTTTGGTAGTCGATTACGAGAAATTATCTGAAACGAGTGAGTCGCTTATTTACATTGCTATGGTTCACCTAATGTCAAAAAGACTATCTCAAAACCAACAATCAATTGCTTAATGTTTTATTTACAAACAGTCTCTCAGATCCTGGTAATTATGTAGTAAATGGAGACTATACCATAGGTGGTCGAAGCGGAGCTGGAATTTCATTTCATGGTGATCTCGTCGCCATTGTAGTAGGAGTATCTGCGGATGATTTAGCACCACTTGAGGATTTCGCAATCTAAGTTGGCGTAAATGTCTTTTGCTAAGTCGGACAGTTTTCTATCCGACTTGCTTTCCCTTCTTAAAGCGAACATAAGTCTTAGAAAGGTATTATTTTATTCTCAAGAGTTAAAATCCACCTTCCGCACGTTAGTTTGTAATATGTCAAGTAGTATGTTGTGCTAGTATTTTAGCGATCGCGGATAACTAAAACAAATCATCCAGCTCTGTCCATTCTGACTTTTGTTCATCCATCATCATCGTAATTCTCGGTTGAATTGCTTCAGCAAAATGGTTTTCAACTCAGTTAAAAGGTTGATAACGCAGAAAAAAGTGGAAGCCATTTTCTTGTAGAGAGTCCCCCTCATTATCCACATCAATTAAAGGAATTCCATAATCTAGACGGATACTAAGACTATCATCAATTGACCAACGTAATCCTAATCCCAAGCTGGCTATAGTTGCATTGTCTGGATCTGGTTCATCCTGATTCCAACCCTTACCAAATTCAATAAATGGGTTTAGTTGTAAAGTATTGGGGTTAGAAGTTACAGGGATGCGAAGCTCCATCCCGCCGAGAATACCACTATCAGTCACTAATTGATTTTCTCTATAGCCTCTAACACTATTGATTCCACCTAAACTAAACTTCTCTAAAGAAAGCAAAGAATCGGGACTAAATTGACCGCCAACTCTAGTAATTAGTAAAACTCTGGAGGATAATTGTTGTACCCATTGGAATTGTCCTTGCCAAGCAAAAAAGTTACCATCAACTCCTGTATCGTTAATAGTAGCGTCAAAAGCATCAATGCCGATATTAAACTGCGATCTTGCCGAAAGCAAGGCACTGCGTGATCGCGCTGCTAAAACCTTAGTAGCACTACGATTGAGCCAATCTTGAGAAAAGCGAATTACGGTCACATTAGACTTCCCATCTTCCACACCTAGAGAAAATGAGAAAGGTTCCCCTTGCAAAAAAGTACGACGACGACGCACATCTAAACTTAAACCGAAAGTAAATTCTTGATTAGGAGATTTGAATAAGGGTTGACGCAATCCAAAAGATAAAGTCTCGGTTTCGCTTTCAATATCTAGATCTCTAAATTCTTCGTCAACGATCTTACTATCGCTATTATCGTAACTAAAGCTCAAAGTTCCGTCATAAGGATTCCAGGGAATAGCGTAACTGAGATTATAAATATCTAAGCCTTCTGTAACACTGTATTCAGCAGAAATGCGATCGCCAAATCCCAAGAGATTGTTATGAGCAACTTCAATACTACCTTGAATTTCCCCAATACTGGGCGCGCGGTAATTATCTACAGCTAAACCAGCAGAAAAAGCCTGAGCTTGTTGGATATTTAACAATAAAACATTATTTCCTGGTTTTTGACCTGCGGTAAGTTCCGCATTTACAGTATCGATTAAAGGATTTAAGATTAATAGTTGCAATCCTTGTTCAAGTCGTTTTCGATTTAAAGGTTTAGTAGCAGCTATCTCTAGGCGACTGCGAATATAACTTTCTTGTAGACGTTTTAAACCAGTAATTTCAATTCTTTCTAATTCTCCCTCTACTACCTGAATCTGGACTATCCCATCACTCAAGTCTTGATTATTAACTAAAAATGCCCCAGAAGTTACATAATCATTCTCGATATATAATTGGGTGATTTGCGATCGCAAACAGATTAAATCAGAAAAAGTAGCAGTACGACGTTTAAAAGGCTGGATTATTTGGTTTATTTCTGTTTCTAGAACTGTATTTCCTAATACCCGAACATCTTTAACAAAAAACCGTTCTCCTAGTGTGGAAATAGGACAATGAGGAAACTTGGAAATATTAGGAATTTGTAAGTTAGATTTAGGCGGTAATTGTGGAAATTGAGGCTGAAGAGGTTGTTCTAGTTGAGGAATTGTTTGTTCTAGAAGTTCTTGAGTATTGGGGGGTAAATCGATTTCTGCTGGTGGAGACTGAGCCAAGGTATTACAGGAAAAACCACCTATTAAACCAGAAGTAAGAATAATTAGCCATTTTGAAATTGAATACACTTTACACCACAAAATTTTTAAATTTATCTTTGCCTAGTATTTATGCTTTTCTTGTTAAAAGTTGAAACAAACAGGACAAGCAGCATAAAACTAAAATAATTTAACCAAAAAAACCCTGGCTTATAAGCTAGGGTTTCTGATTATTTAGATCGGCTTATTTGAATTAAGCCAAATTATAAACTGTTACATACCATACATTAGACCATTCTATCTAGCTACCCTTAAAGAAATCCCATTAAAAAATTGGTAGAGATGATAGGGTCAAAATTGCAGATAGTATATTTTTAGTAACTATCGTTCTTATATATTTCCAATAGTGAGCCAAGCATCTATTCAACCAGCAAAAATAACCAGAGTTTTACCAGATTCCATTGCCGAAGAAATTGGCTTTGAATCAGGAGATAGGATTGTATCCATTAACGGAACTATTCCTCGCGATTTAATTGATTATCGTTATTTATGCGCGGATGAATACTTAGAACTAGAAGTAATTGATACAGCAGGAAAAATCCATCAGGTAGAAATCGAAAAAGATTATGATGCAGACTTAGGATTAGAATTTGAAACAGCTTTATTTGATGGCTTAATTCAATGTAATAATCATTGTCCTTTTTGTTTTATCGATCAACAACCTCCTGGAAAAAGATCCAGTCTCTACTTAAAAGATGATGATTATCGTCTCAGTTTTCTCTATGGTAGCTATCTAACTTTAACCAATCTCACAGAGAAAGAATGGCAAAGAATCGAACAAATGCGCCTCTCTCCCCTCTATGTATCAGTTCATGCTACCGAACCTGATATTAGGACTCGTTTGTTAAAAAATCCTCGTGCTGGACAAATTTTGTCCCATTTACAATGGTTTCAAGCAAGACGCTTACAAATTCATGCTCAAGTAGTAGTATGTCCTGGGATTAATGATGGCATCCATTTAGAGAGAACCTTATCAGATTTAGCTTCTTTCCATACAGGAGATATACCTGCTGTGGCTTCTGTTGCAGTTGTTCCTGTTGGCTTAACTAAGTTTAGACCATCAGAAGATGAATTAATCCCTGTGAGTCAAGCCAAAGCCATAGAAGTTATTAAACAAGTGCAACTAATGCAAACTCAATTTCGAGAAAAATTCGGTAGCAATGTAGCTTGGTTAGCTGATGAATGGTTTTTGATTGCCAGACAAGAATTACCTCCAGAATCCCACTATGAAGACTATCCTCAAATTGGTAATGGTGTAGGATCGATTCGTTTATTTCTCAAGGAGTTTCAAACTTTAGCTAATGAGATGCTACCCAAGGAAGCAACTGAACCTCGTCGTTTCAGTTGGGTAGTAGGAAATGCGGTAGAACAGGCTTTTCAACCTTTAGTAGAGCAATTAAATTCTGTAGCAGGATTAGAAGTTAATTTAATTAGTTTACGTAGTGAATATTGGGGACAGGAAATAACGGTTACAGGATTATTAACAGGACAAGATTTACTTGCTGGTTTGTCTGAGAAGGATTTAGGAGATGCTATTTTATTACCATCTCTAATGCTGAAGCATAACGATACTCGATTTCTCGATGATATGACAGTAGAAGAACTGAGTAATCAGCTAAAAATTCCGATTATTCCTGTTTCTAGTGTAAAAGATTTAATTTCTCAATGTATTACTCCATTTTCCCTATAATGAACGGATTAATTCCCATCACTTGTTCTGATAATTATGCAGTATCAAACGATAAGTAGTTGTTTTAAATCTTTTTTGGGACTCTCGTTAAGTTTACTACTCTGGAAATCTACTATTGTTAAGAGTCAAGCTCAATCATCTCCAAGTCCAGATCAGACGGTAGAATGTGAACTATTAGTTGTGGGAGGTGGTTTAGCTGGTGCTGCTGCTAGTTACGAAGCTTTGCTAGAAGGTAAAACAGTCTGTTTAACGGAAATTACTGACTGGATAGGGGGACAAATATCTTCTCAGGGTACGTCTGCACTAGATGAAAGAACCACTCAGCGATCGCGCTTATTTTACCCTCGTGGTTATTTGGAGTTAAGAGAGAGGATTGAAAAGTTTTATGGCAAGCTAAATCCTGGAGAATGTTGGGTAAGTGTATCTTGTTTTCTGCCCAAAGATGCTCACACTATCCTATGGGAGCAATTGCAAGATGCAGAAGCTAAAGGCAAGGGGACTTTATATTGGTTTCCTTCTACCGTAATTAAAGAATTAGATATAGAAGGGAATAAGATAGTAGGAGCCACAGCAATTCAGCATTCCCCTCAACCTGGAAAACCGCCACTGAATACTTATCCTCTTTCTCGCACCATTGAAGATGCTTATAGCTATCAAGATTCCAGGTTATTTAAGAAAAAAGTTATTCAGCTAGTACCACCCCAAACTGACCGAGATTGGTATGTTATAGAAGCTACAGAAACAGGAGAAATTGTAGCTCTGGCAGACGTTCCTTATCGCTTAGGAATCGATCCCCTCTCCCATTTAGAACCTTCTTCATCTAGTGTTTCAGCAGATCCCTATTGCACTCAGGGGTTTACTTATACTTTTGCCATGGAAGCAACTGAAGAACCGCAAAAGAATGAGATGCCCCCATTTTATCTGCAACATCATCGCTACTACAGTTATGAACTGCAAAGACTGGCAGATTTTAATTTAGTTTTTACCTATCGTCGTATCTGGAGTCCCAAAACAGGAGAGTCAGAAACTTTTGGAGGCATTAGTTTTACTGCTCCGACTCCTGGAGATATCTCGATGCAAAACTGGACATGGGGTAATGATTATCGTCCAGGTACATCTCAAGATAATTTAGTTTATACTCGTCAACAACTGCAAGCTACGGGACAATTACAACCAGGAGGATGGTTAGGAGGATTACGTACTGAAACTTTCAAAAAAGCAGAAGATCACGCTTTAGGCTATTTCTTCTGGTTAGTCGCAGGGACAACGGATTCCCAATTAGGTGATGGAGTTAAAAAACCCCATCCCAATAATCGTTTACTAGTAGGTTTAGATTCCCCTATGGGAACAGCACATGGTTTATCTAAATATCCTTACATGAGGGAAGGAAGAAGAATTATTGGTCGAGTTTATCCAGGCTATTCTAAAGGTTTTACAGTCCACGAACTTGATATTTCCCGTCGCAACTATCGAGATGAATATTATCAAACCAATCTTGATCCTGTTACCTACCGTCAACTGTGGAAAGTTCTGGCGGGACTAGAAACTTCAGTTAATAAGGATACAGATATTACCAAAATAGCCAGACGTACTCGCTCTACAATATATCCTGATTCTATCGGCATTGGTCATTACGCGATCGATTTTCACCCCTGTATGACTGAGTCTCCTGCGGAAAAACCAGGTAATACAGAACGAAAAGGGGAAAGAAGAGGAGGAGGTCAAGCTTATCCTTTCCAAATACCTTTAAGAGCCATGATTCCTCAAAAAATCGACAATTTACTTGTTACAGGTAAAACCATTGCCACCAGTCATATTGCAGCAGCAGCATATCGCGTACATTCCTTTGAATGGTCATCTGGTGCAGCAGCAGGAATGATCACTTCCTATGCTATAGATCATGACATTATGCCCTATGAATTAATTGATGAATCCTATATCAAAGAAAAAGAATTACAGTTTTTACAGAGGAAATTAAATTCTGTGGGCAATCCGACAGCATTTCCCGATACTTCTATCTTTAATCAGGATTGGGAAGATTGGAAATAATTACCGATCTTTCTAACCAATCTAAAAAAATATGATTGAATTTATCGGGACATTCATCATGGGGACAGTGACCAACTTCAGGTAATTCTACTAACTCGATACGAGGATTAAGTTGGGCAAATTTACTAGCTAAACTGGGGGGAATCATTCGATCTTTTAGTCCCCAAATCAATAAAATTGCCATATCCAATTGAGGCAACATCTCTTTTACCCCAGGAGCAAAAGAACTTTTTTTGACTCCTTGAAATAGAGCATAAAAGGTTTCTCCCGCACCATCATCATAAGCAGGTGCCGATAAAATACTGACCAATTCCTCATTAACAGCAGTTGTATCTTCATATGCGACTTTTGCCCAATTTTTAATGATGCTTGGTTTTCTTACTAGTTTTAAAAGACTTTTAATTAACAATGGCGATGCTACTAAATTTTCTACTGTATTTACCAAAGGCTGAATTACTTTAGGGAGCATTTCTTGCCTTAAAGAAACATCTGGCAAACTCAGCATAACTAATCCATTAACCATATCAGGATAAGTCTGTGCTGCTCTCAAACATACTAGAGAACCAATAGAGTTACCGACCAAAACTACAGGTTGGTTAATGAAGGTTAGCCAAAAATCCCTCACTTGAGCCACCCAAAGATCGATAGTATAGTTAGTATCGGCTTTGCGTGATGCACCAAATCCTAATAAATCAAGAGCATATACTGTATATTTTTCTCTCAAAACAGGCATATTGTTGCGCCAGTGTTCAATAGATGCACCGAAACCATGAAGCAAAATTAGAGGAGGGCGAGGAGTTTTCTTATTGCTTCGCATATAGGAATAACGAGTTTGCCATCCCCGCCAAATCCATTCTCTTTGATTACCAATACGCTGTTGCCAAGATTGATTTTGGAGCAAAATTTTAAGCTTAAAAAATATTTACTTTTTACTCTAGTTAATCAGAGTAACAATATAACTATATATTTAGCCATATTGATACACCGATCAAAAGTAAGCTAAATTAGAGACGCAACCTAAATTAATGATTCATCAATAAAAAGGTAGGTACAATGATGAATAAGGAAACAAAAAATACCTGCTCTTTATACATTATATAGAC
>JASJDF010000193.1 GCA_030065715.1 Xenococcaceae cyanobacterium MO_188.B19
GTACAAAATCTACTGACCTATCTTTATAATTTAATCGAATACTGCCCTTAAACGAGCGCTATTTTTATTTCACCATCGCCAATTCCAGAGCGCGACAGCTTCGCGTTTTTTTAGCGATCGCCAAAATGAGAATTGCTGGAAAAAATCAGAGAAAGAAGAATAAGTAAAATTGATATGAATAGTTCGCAGAAAGAGATGAGCATAGAAGAAGAATACTCAGATGTCTTACAAAATCTAGAACAAGCAATCATTGGATATTACAATCAGAATCCCACATTAATTGATTCAGAAGTGGAAACAGCAATATCTTGGTTAATCAAAGTTTATAGTGCTGAAGTTCAGGGAAAAACCAGTACTTATCCAAAACCGAAAGGTATCTCATTGGAAGTAGCGGATTCAGTCAAGGAAATGTGCGAGTGGCGACTTGGAAGAGAGAAGCTGAAAGTAGAGGATGAATTAGGTCAAATAACAGAAGTAGCAGCAGAAGAATTAGAGCTACAGAAATTAGAGCCATCGGAAATAGTAGCTTGTCTGAGGAAAATTCAATCCTCGGTTAAATTCTGGACTAAGCAACATGGAAGACAAGGTTATCTGAAGTTTGTTGGGAAGTTTTTGTGAGTTGATTGTTAAGGTTTTTTTTGGTTTTTAACCTCTAAAATCACAACTGTTTGAGAATAATATTCCTGCCAATATGGCAACATATTTCTTCTAGTGTTTTTATCATTATTTTTGTAACAGTAAAACCAAAACTCAGAAACAAACGTAAAATTATCCTATTTAAAATTTGGTTTAGCATTCCAGTATAAGAATTATACTTGTTTAGCTATTTTTCTAATAAAAAGTCCCTGAACCCTAAAACTCATAAAGAGACTAAATTAAAATTAATTACAAAGAGGACAAAATGAACCAATCTGAAGTTGAGAAGTCATTACTAATTTCTTTATTTAAAGTGGTCATTTTGACAGTACCTGTTTGGGCATTCTGTCGTCTTTTAATTCCTATATTTGCCATAACCTTTCCTGATGCTATGGGAAGCCAGTTATCATATACTTGGGCATATGATAAGTTTGAGTTGGTGCTAATTCTTTATTTTATAATCTATACATTCACTTTCTCTTACATATTTAGGGGAATTGAGAAAAATCTCTCAGGTAGTAAAATTCAAAAAGGTTTGTTGTATGGTGCTGTACTTGGAGCAATTTGGTATATGGGTTTAATCGGAGTATCTATTAATTTTTATGCTCCCTTAGATTTTGAAGTTATTTCTGCTTTTGGTGATCTAATACCTATTTTTATATTTGGAATATTATGTGGATTTTTTCTGGAAACTGACAATATTAAAGAGGTAGAGATTCAACAAAAGAAGAGTAACTGGCAAATCATTAATTTTTTACAACTTTCCATCTTTATTATCTCTGGGTTAGTTTTTCATAGTTTATTGGGAGTTGTATTTACTAACCCAACTTCTGTAGCTGCAATGATGCTACTTATTCCTTTTACTATTACTCAATATCTTTATACTATTGTATTATTTTTAACTATAGGAATTTTCTATTATTTTATCGAACGAGCTATACCTGGAGATTCAATACTCAAAAAAAATGCTTATTTTTCCTTTGGTATTTTTGGGGTTCATTGGCTTTTCTTTCAGGGATTTTTTCTAATTTTTTATAGTGGAACATTTATCTACGTGATTTCTCTTGTTCTAATTGATTCAGTCGCCATCTTTTTATCTGGCAATATCTATTCTCGGTTAATAAAAAATAGTGAAGTATAAAACTATATTTAGTATTAGGAGTTAATACTAATTCGACTTTTTGTACAAGCTTAAGGAGTTGTCCCGATGCCATCACTTTCTGAGAACGCGACCTCGGCTGCCGAAAAACGGCTGAGACTTTGCTATTCTGGTCAAAATTGCAATTGGAAACGATTCTACAAGCCCAAACAGCAGATGCTCAACTTTGCAACGCGATACCACCTCATCTATCCAGCGTTTGCCTACTTCCTTAGTATTAAGCAGAACCCAGGACGCAAGGAAAGGATTCGCCCATTGCTTGACACAATTCATCGTGGACTTCTCGAACCGCGATGTTGGAGCTATTGGCATACTGAACTTAACGAGACCACATGGGTGCTGCAAGAAAGAAACCTCACCTATGCTGGACGATTAGCAACGTTCACTGGTCTCTATATTGACGCATTTGGCGAACCTCCGACAGAGCCTATTGAACTTGATGGGCACACAACAAACTACCATGAATTGTCTCACAGCCTCTGGGAACAAATGACCAGTTCTCCCAGTTTGGGTGTGAGTTGCTACAATCATCAGTCAATGTTGATGTGTAATGCCCACATGCTGATCAATAACGTCCTTCATGATCGTTTGTTTGGCACTAGTTTTGGGTCAGCCAATGCCCTTTGGCTCAAAACCGTACAAGATCATCTTATACGAAGCAATGAGAGTGGGTCGGTCTTTTTTTTCGGAACCAAACCAGACAGTCCAGAACCTGTTGAAGAAATGTGTTCAGTTGGTGCCGACTTCTGGGCATTGTTTTTGATGAGTGCTATTGTCCCTGAACGAGTAGTGGAATGGTTTCGGTGTGCACAGCGCAATATTGTTCACGAAGGTAAATCTGCCCATGTGCAGGTTGCTGACTGGGAGGTTCAGCAAGAATTCTCCTCGAATGAATTAGCATCAGCATGGGCTTTCTGCCTGACCAAAGAACTGGGAGAAATGGAACTGGCTACATCCTTGCAGAGATATCTCCAACCACTTGCCCTAGAAGGTTTTGAGCTTGATCCGTATATTTCGGGTTTATATTTGTTAGGTAATAGATTAGAACCAGGAGCGTTTAGGCAATTGATCCACAATAGAATTGACAACCGTTAGAAGATGGCTGACCACGCCCTTCGGGCTGAAGTCAAAAGGAACCCAAGTCAAAAGTCAAAAGTTAGAAAGAATAAGCCCGAAGTTGGTATCAAGCCTCTTCCTTCAGGGAGAAAAGAAAAATAAATAGAGGTTACTTTTTCAGCAACCTCTATTTAAGAAAAAAAAATAGACACAAATGAGTGCTGCTAAACTGAAAGATAAAAATAATCTATATAGTAAAAAAGGCTAGAGACCAAGAAAAAGTTAACTTGAGTTATTTGATACGTGAGGCTTACAATGTCCAAAACCGTTTCTGTTTGTCTGTCTTTTGATTTCGATGCTCTTTCAATTTGGCTTGGCCCTATGCGCTCTTCCTCGCCAAGCACTATTTCTCGTGGCGAATTCGGTGCGGTGGGAACGGAGCGTTTGCTTCATCTGTTACGTCGTTATCAAGTAAGTGCCTCCTGGTTCATCCCAGGACATACGATCAACACTTACCCGAACCTAGTGCAGAAAATTGCTGATACTGGTCATGAGATCGGTCATCATGGTTATCTACATGAGAACCCAGTTTCGGTTTCTCCTGATCAAGAGTGTCGCATCCTAGAACGTGGCATCGAGTGTATTCGCCGTCTTACTGGTCAAGCACCGTCAGGCTACCGCGCACCAGGGTGGTCACTGAGTCCCCACTCTATCCCTCTTCTGCTTAAACTCGGCTTTCAGTATGACTCCAGTCTTATGGGAAACGACTTTACACCCTATTACTGTCGAGTCGGGGATGAAGCATCAGTGGATAGAGCATACCAGTTCGGTCAAGAAGTCAACCTGGTCGAACTGCCAGTGGATTGGAGTCTTGATGACTGGCCGTACTTTGGTCTTAACTGGTCAGACTATCATGTCGGCTTAAGGACACCAGACGAAGTGTACCAAATCTGGGCTGGGGATTTTGATTTTCTCTATCAGCAGATGGATACGGGGGTTTACATTCTGACTATGCACCCGCAGATCATAGGAAGAGGAAATCGAATTCTCATGCTAGAGCGTCTTATCCAATACATCAAGGGTCATGAGGGAGTAACCTTCAAAACCATGCACCAAGTTGCAACGGAGTGGCGACAGAAGAATTTGCTAGAAAAGGAGAAAAAAGCAACGTGATTTAAGTCAAGGGAACACTTTGGGAAATTTATTGAGCTAGAAAACAAATACCCAGTAATTACAGAAGAAGACAAGCAGAAGGCAGAAGTTGCACGAGCTGAGGCAGACCGAATTGAGTCTAACCCAGAACTACGACATTAATCTAGAAAATTCAGTTAGAATCACTTTCAGATTATTAGGTTAATCATAAAAACAGGTAAATAACGACCTGGAATACTTAGAGATTCTTTTTTACCTATAAGTTTTCCTCCTACTTTAAGATAAAACTCTCTAGCATTAGGATCACCTTGAATGATGATTTCTTGACCTCCTAATTTTCTAGCGATAAATTTAGCGTGTTTCATTAATTGACGACCATAACCGCGATGAATATGAGAAGGAGCAATAAATAAAGCCATCAACTCTATTTTGGTAACAGACAAAACCTCCAGCCCATAGAAACCAACAATCAAATTATCTATTTCAGCTACAAAAAAATAGAACTCTTGCATAAATATCTTGTACTACAATCAGAAACTATTTTTATTTCAATTTTTGTCTATTAAAAGAGTAAGAATTGAGAGATTTTTTCTATTAAGCATTATAGAGCGATCACGGTTATTTAAAATTGACAGCATAAATGATTTCAGTGATTAATAAATTACTGAAATCTATAAATTAATTCAATTTTTAAGTCCAATCTATAAGGCTAACTCGTAATTATAAATCCCTGCAATTAAATTGCTTCTTAAGCCAAATCTTTTATGACGATTTCGATAGGGATAAGACAAAATTTTAAAGATTTTTAGCCGACGATTAACGTGTTCGATGACAATTCTTAATCGATTGAGTTCTCGATTATATCTCTTTTGTTCTTTTGTTAATTTTCCGCCGCGTGGTTTCTTGATAGGAGTTTCACTTAGCCTATGAATTTTGGCAATTCCTTGATAGCCTTTATCAGCTATTAATTTGAGTAATTCACTAAATTTAATTCCACTATTTTTAAATAATTTAAAATCATGAGTTTTCCCTTGACCATGCTTTAAGCATATTATCTTCAGGCTTTTTTGGTCGATAATTAATTGTGTTTTTAAAGTATGTTCTTTTTGTTTTCCACTATAAAATCTTTTTTGATGTTTTTGAGGTCTTTCAATTTGACTTTCCATTACATCCATAACAATTAAATCAGTATCAAGCTCAGAATTTAATAAACTCTTTTTCCCTGGCACACTAAATTTTCCTGAGCGAATTAAGATATTTTCGATTTTGTGAACTGTCCTACAAACTGTCGATTCTGAAACTTCCCAGTCAAGTCCAATATGATAATAAGAACGATATTCTCTCCAATATTGTAGTGCGATTAAAACTTGCTCCTCAACGATTAATTCAGGAGGACGACCTGGTTTCTTTTTATCAGCTTCTTTATCTTTAACTAGACGAACCATGATTCGATAAGTTCTAGGACTAATCCCTGTAAATCGTTTGAATTTTTTAGAAGATAATTGGCTGGCTTGGCAATATTTCATTCTTAAATTTGGTCGTCTTAAGCAAAAAAGTCAAACTTTCAATCATATCACAAAAAACTTTTGCAAGAGTTCTAATGATTATTTTGAAGCTCTTGACGACAAGCATTAATAAAATCTGGGGAATATCCCCAATAAGCTTTGGAAGAGATTGCTAAATTACTAATTACTTCTGATTCAGATAATTGAGCTTGGCGTATTTTTAATTTCATTAGAAAAATTACAGCCAGGTATAGGAAAAATTGACAACTTAAAATTAACTAACGAAAAAAAAGTTTTTCTGATAACATATCAATTTTGTTGGTAATACTCATTATATATTGGCAAATTAATAGATAAAGTTATTACAAACTCTGGTGAAAATAAATGAAATTAGTAGTTTCAACAGTTCAAGTGACAGCGTTAATCAACTTAGTAGGAAGTAGTTTAATTGTCGGATTAATCTGGTTTGGTTGGGGATACCAATTATTAGATGGCAAATTAGGTCTAATCTTTATAGCATTGTTTGTCAGTAGTATTATGCTCTGCACTGCCCTTGCTATAATTCACTTAAGAATCATTAGAAAAAGTCATAAAATTAAATTAATTGAACAAAGAAGCAATAGAAGAAAACATGGAAAATCTTTAGAAAGAGAGTTTCTCAAAGAACAGCTAGAAAGAACTACTAATACACTAGAAACAAAAGAACTGAAAAAGTTTATTGTTGATTACGTTCTTCTAACTCAAGATTTGATTAATAAATCTAATGATTTACAAGCTTTGGTTGATGAATCAATGAATTAATTCATTAAAAGAAAAGTACTTAAAAAACAATAGGAGAAAGAAATGGGTGAAGCTCGTAGAAGGAAGAAACTTGACTCTAACTGGGGAAAACTTGGTAAAAGTCGTCAAAATCCTGAAGCAGGAACAACTGATGATTGTCACTTTAATTTAAGCTTAGAAAAAAGCCTTTATTGGATAAATGCTATCAACACCTATGAAACTTCAGATGAAACAATGAAGTTTATTTTAGAACTTGCTACCATCTCCCCTTTTTTCATCAAGAATTAATTAAATTTTTGCGTTTCATTTTGGAACACTCCTCAGAAAATCCCAATAAGCTTTGTTTTCTCAATATTCTCAAAGATGCTTTTCAAGCTTGTACTTGTTTTACCAATGATAAGCCAGAAGAGATTAAGGAAGATTTAGGTTTTTTATTATTTGTGGAAAGTAAATTTAAGTGTTACTGGATGTTTCCCCCTGAACACTTTAAAAAGTTCCTGGAGAATTTAGAATTGTGTTTATGAAAAGTTCTCAATTAATGGATAGTAATCTAGGTTGGATGTTAGCACAGCTTCCAAGAACAACTATTGCCCTAGCTATGCTTAGAGAGGGGTGCAGGACTAAAGACCAAGATTTAATTAATGCAGTTTTGTATAGTCTAGGGGAAGACTTAGGAAGAAGTTATGTCTCAAGATGGGTTGTAGACGAAGCCTTCCCTGCATTATCGAGAGAGGAACAAATCTTTTTTGATAGTTGTATAGAGGAGTAAGTCGAAGTTAGATGCCTTGTCTAACCAGGAAGTGACCTTGTTTGGTCGGTGGCTGAATCAGTGTAAGGCTAAGTTTGATACTCCTGATGTAGCTTAGGCTGTGGGAATTGGAGATAGATTTTGGACTGGTGCAGCAAAACTATATATAGAATATATCAAGGTTGATGAACCAGAAGCTCTAATTAACTTTTCATATTCCACAGAGATAATATAGATCATGATTAGAAACTATGTTTAAACAAAATATAAGCCTTAAAGCTTTATTACCCTTGATTCTATTTATATTCTTAGGGGGTACTGCCTGTGACAAGACATCTTCAGATATTAGTTCAAAAGAGGAGCGAACAACGGAAGTTTTGGAATCTATGCCTGTGGAAGAGAAATCTTCGGTCGAAGTGCCAAAAGAAAGTTTGACAGACTTAGTACTTGCCCTATCTGTAGATGGCTTATTAGTCATCGATGAGCAGTCTGGAAAAACTCAAACCATTCTTTTTAATACAGATATTGCGACTTCTCAAGTGGCTATTTCTTCGGCACTGGGAGAACCTACAGAATTAACCCAAAACAACGAATGTCCAGCAGGTGCAATGAATTTCATCACTTGGTCTAACGGCTTAACCATGAATGTCCAGCAAGAGCGATTTGTCGGCTGGACAGTGAGGCGAGATACTGAGAGTGCCAATTTGACAACGGTGGATGGCGTAGGCTTGGGTAAAACCCTTGCTGAATTGAAAGCCAATTATAGTGTTGAAGTGATAGAGAGTACTTTAGGCACAGAGTTTTATACGTCAAACAATCTATTTGGTTTGCTTTCTGCTAATGAGCCGAATGGTACGATCACCGATCTCTGGTCTGGCATAGCCTGTAATTTTCGCTAAAAGCTAACACGATCATTCCTCCTTAAACTGGATGAACTAACCAACACCGACACGCTACGCGGTAAATAATTGTTCCTGCTGAACCAAAAAAGTGAGTTAATTTTGTCTTCCTAGACTTAGAAAAAATACAGAGGTTTTCCGTTTTAAAAACGCTTTACTTATTGTTTTGTGTAACTAAATCAAAGTAAATTAATTCAGATTATAAAAAATGGTGCAGCTAAACCATATAATTAAATAATTACTCCTCCTGAAACAGCTTAAGGTTTAGGTTTGGGCAAAAGAAAGAAACCTAAAAGTTAAGACTTATAACAGAGACCCTCAATTTAAGTTGAATGCTAGATAATAGATTTAATCTTCTAAAGAGCAATAAAAGTCAACAAAAAATCAGTTTCAATTAATTGTTACTTGAGATAAAATAAAGTAAATAAGCATTGTTTTATCTTCAATAATAATGGCTAATAAACCAGTAAAAGAAACTTCAGTTTATTCTGAGAAAAATCCTAGAGGCTACCATTGGATTAAAATTTGGAACAGTGAAAAAGTTTCAGGAAAATATAGTTTTTCTATCGCTTTTGGCTCAGGAGTAGTGGGTGCTATTCCTGGTATGACAGAAGATGCACCATATCAGTTTGGATGCTTTGATACTCCAGATGAAGCCATTACAGCAGCTAAATCTGTCGTAACTAACTAGTTAAAAAACAATGTTCGACAACGTCTGTAAGTTTTTAGCTGAAAACTATGCCAGTGACTTTGCGGAGTGGATTTTTGGGCAGCCCAAAGGATTAACAGTGCTAAGTCCTACAGAACTTTCAAATGAACCGATTCGTGCTGATTCGCTTATTATGCTCCAGTCCGATGATGTAGTATTGCATTTGGAATTTCAGACTGTAGCAAATGCTTCAATACCGTTTCGTATGGCGGATTACAGACTTAGGGTATATCGTAAATATCCCAGTAAGGAGATGAAGCAAGTAGTAATCTATCTCAAAGAGACTGGCTCGGATTTAGTCCAAGAAAATAGCTTCACTATCTCAGGTATGCGTCATGAATTTGAGGTAATCCGACTTTGGGAACAACCAACGACAGATTTCTTGCAGTTTCCTGGTTTGTTACCTTTGGCGGTCTTGGGACGTAGTGATAATCGGGCTAGGACATTACAGTTCGTTAGTTCTGTAATTGATAATATTGAAGATAGGAGACAGCGAAGTAATGTCACTGCTGCAACATCAATCTTAGCTGGATTGGTGTTAAAGAAGAATGTAATTCGGACTATTTTGAGGGAAGAAATAATGAGAGAATCAGTGATTTATCAGGATATCGTTGAAAAAGCCACTGCCAAAGGTAAAGCTGAGGGTATCAAAGAAGAAGCAGTTTCTTTGGTTTTACGACAATTAAAACGTCGCATTGGTGAAATCAATGCTGAAGACGAAAGTAGGATTACTGCTTTATCTGTGGAGCAATTAGAAGCACTGGGAGAGGCATTATTAGATTTCTCTAGTGGTGATGATTTGAGTTCTTGGTTGGCGAACAATTAAGACTTATGAGTGTCGTCTCCTTATTTCCTGTAACGATGGAAACCAGAACCAGAAAGCAATCCCCGAAGTATTCCGTTTTAATTGAAAAAATATCTGAGAAGTTCTCCAAAATGAAACAAGAAATATTAAATTTAATCAAAGAATTTTCTCAAAAACATTGTACTTATGATAACAAAAATCTTCAAGAAATATTATTA
>JASJDF010000194.1 GCA_030065715.1 Xenococcaceae cyanobacterium MO_188.B19
TCGATCGCCCGATTGGAATAGCCCCATTCGTTGTCGTACCAGGAAACAACTTTGAAGAAATTACTATTTAATGCCATTCCAGCACCAGCATCGAAAATACTGGAGTGAGAATCCCCTGTAAAATCAGTGGAAACTACGGGGTCTTCTGTGTAGCCTAAAACTCCTTTCATCTCCCCTTCCGCAGCTTGTTTCATTGCAGCACAAATTTCTTGATAGCTGGCAGCCTTATTTGTTTTGAAAGTCAAGTCAACTACTGATACATCGGGGGTAGGAACACGGAAAGCCATTCCTGTAAGTTTGCCTTTTAATTCTGGTAAAACCAAAGTCACAGCTTTAGCTGCCCCTGTGGAAGCAGGGATGATGTTTTGGGCTGCACTGCGTCCCCCACGAAAATCCTTTTTACTAGGACCATCTACTGTAGGTTGAGTAGCAGTCATAGCGTGTACTGTGGTCATTAATCCTTCTGCCAAGCCAAAATTATCATTAATGACTTTGGCTATGGGTGCCAGACAGTTGGTAGTGCAACTAGCATTGGAAACAATCCGATCTTGGCGGGGATCATAGCTATGGTGATTGACTCCTACCAGTAAAGTTTTCACCTTGTCTGGGTCTTTTGTGGGAGCGGAGAGCACAACTCTTTTTGCCCCTGCGGTAAGGTGTTTTGATGCACCCTCGTGGGTAGTAAAGAGTCCTGTACACTCTAAAACAAAATCCACATCGTATTGTTTCCAAGGTAATTCTTCGGGGTTTCTTTGGGAGACGCAGGGAATAGTTTTGCCGTTAACAATAATTGCATTTTCTGTAGCTTCGACTGTGCCTGGAAAACGCCCATGAGTTGAGTCGTATTTTAGAAGATACGCGATCGCTGATGGGGGTACGAGATCATTAATACATACAAAGTCAAGATTGGGATTATTCAATCCTGCACGAAACACTAGTCTGCCAATACGACCAAAACCATTAATTGCAACTTTAACTGTCTCCATTATGTTTACTCCTTGTATAGTGTTTTCAAAACGGTGAAACCTTACGGTAGTCGCTACACGATTAGAGATGCTCTCTAGCCGTGAGCTTCTTTCACTGTTAAATCTTTTAAGTGATAAACTGCTATCTTTGTAAGTCCTAATATCTGTAGAGGGTTTGATCTTTATTAAATCTGCAAATTCTGGTTTTTTGAAAGAAAGAAAACTTACAAATTCCGTAGTTATTTGACTAAGTATTAATTTAAGTAACAAATCCGCGAGCTGTATTAATTAATCGAATAGAAAAAACTTTTTTTGGGGCGATCGCTCAATGTATAGATTTGGTCTTAGGATGCCTCAATACCCAGAACCGCCAGCTCCTTGCGGTTATAGATTATTTGATTGTTTTTTATTGGGCTAACTTATGTTTGGATTGATGTTTTACACCAGTGACACAGAGGTCTATCTCAGACTGAGAAGGAATTCTATTCCCGACCACTCCGTTTCTGATTCTGAATATACTCTTTAATCTTGGCTAATGGTGCACCGCCACAAGTTGAAACAAAATAGCTATTTGTCCATAGAGTAGGCAACCGCTTTTTAAGCTCAGGGAATTCTAGCCTAAGATATCTAGAAGTAGCACCTTTAAATCGTTTAACGGCTCGATGCACTCCAAATTGAGGGTCAAGAGATAGTAACAAATGAACATGATTTTTGTCTCCTATTTCCATCTCCAAAATATCAACTTGTATCTGTTGAGCTATTTGTGTCAATAATTCTTTGAGTCGGTTTTCTATGGCATCTGTTAGAACAGGACGACGATATTTAACAACCCAAACTACATGGTATTTACAACAATAAACAATATTATTGTTAGTTTTGTATTGATTCATGTTATTATACAGCCATGTTCTGTATAACTATATCATGTCTCAGTACATAGTCCGCAAACTAAAGATAGGTAAAACATCTCAGCTAGATGAGTTAGCTCGTGCTGCTGGTGAGTTGTATTCAAGAACTTTAGTGAGTTTTTGGCGTACAGTTCGCAAAAAAGATGTTTGGTTGTCTGGTTACTCTATGGAAAAATGGCATATATCAAATAAGCTTCATGCTCATACTTCAGATGCTATTACAATGGTCGATTATTGCGGTCTAAACGTCAGTATCAGAATAAACTCAAAGCGCAGTTATCAAAACTAATAGACAGCAAAAAGCGAGGAAGTAAACGCAGAAAAAAACTAATTAAGTCCAAACAAAAGCAATTAGCCAAAATCAATAATCAAATCAAAGATATCGAGCATAAGCTAACCAGTAAAGCTGTTTCAATACTTAAGGAAAGAACTATTCAAACGCTGGTAATAGGAGATGTGCGAGACATTAGAAAAAACATTGATTATGGGAGAAAAGCTAATCAAAAACTCCACCAGTGGAATTTTGGCTCTATTCGGCAAAAACTTGAATATAAGTGTGCAAAAGTCGGCATTCAAACAGAGTTAATTACTGAAGAATACACTTCGCAAATGTGTTTATTCTGTCGCAAAAAGAATAAGCCGAGAAACCGTAACTATCGCTGTTCTTGTGGGTTTAAAACTCACAGAGACTCAGTCGGAAGTAATAACATTCGCGCCAAGTATCTGGGAGAAGTCCCAGTAGTCGGTCTAATGGCTAGACCCTCTGGTATAAGGTGGCATCCTCATATCCAGTGTAACTCGACTACTCTTCGGGTCGAGGAATCCCCTGAATTTCTAGAGCGTCGTTCAGACGCTATTCATGGGGAGTAGTCAAGTTCAAGCTCTGAGTGGTTCAGATTCTGGAGTGGACTTAGATCTGGTAGATAAGCCCATTTGTTTTAATAGTCGGTTGATATGTTGGGGGGTAATTTTAATTCCCAATTCTTCGTCAAGATGTTGGCTAAGTTTTTGAGCCGTCCAACGACGAAAAGGATACTGATAGTTGGTATGGGGAATATTTACCGACTGAGGAGATTGATTAACAAGTTGTTTTAAACGAGTTAAATACTTGTCATTTACTATATTAGGGCGACCAATTCGCTGAAATTTCCAATTGTGTGCCTGATTAGTCCGTGCCATCATAATCCAGTGTCTAGCAGTAGCCTGACAACAGCCTAATTCTTGACAAATTTCTGTTTGAGACTTACCTTCATCAGCAAGGAGCATAATTTTAATACGCTGACGCTCTTTTTTTGATAAATTCTCTTCAAAGCTTGTTTGTAGTAATTTGCGCTGAAAAGAGGTTAGATACTTTCCTAGTATTTCCTTTTGTTCTTGGTTAGAACTAGTAAATTGTTTTGCTAACATAGATTGCCTCAAACAGATTTAAGCTAATGAACACTGTAGAGAATCAGTTTGGTTCATTCCCTAATTATTTCTCTGTGTTTTTTTCTAAAACTCTGCTTAAAATCTGCAAAATGTTGCAAAACTTTACAATTATCTCCGACATTATTGCCTGGTTATAGTGAACTACTAATCGTCTTGATTTGTTTCTGTTTTAAAATATAGTTTGAATGCCATAATTATGTAGAGGTGATTTTATGATCCCATCAACTTCCAAGATGACGCGGAACTATTTCGGGTGCTTAGTCAGGCTCTCAAGGATCTGATCTCTGCTCGAAATTACTCAAAGAGGCTCTCAACCTTTCAAATTGCCAACTGGGGAAATGCGGTCTTTCCTCGAAAATGGGGATGAAGTTATCCTGCGTGGATATTGCGAGCAACAAGGCTACGCCAGAATCGGTTTTGGTGAATGTCGGGGTAGGGTAATTGGATAGGCATTCAAATAGGTGCAGCAGTCCCCAAAAGTCCGATCACTCCCAACAGCATACCTATGCGTCCCCAGAGGGTTAATCTTCTATAAGCCTTGAGACTAGGTTGTTGCTGATACGAGATTAGTGGTATCCCCAGACTCAATGGCACGATTGGCGAGAAAATTAGAAACAGGTAGGGATGACTCATTGGTAACAACCAAAGTGCGATCGGAATAGAAATGATTAACATACCGAGTAATCCCCAAGCAATTAAGAAAGCGGTTCGACTTCCCCACTGATTGGCAATAGTCACAATGTCTTGAATGCGATCGCCTTCGGCATCATGTATGTCCCAGATAATTTCTTTTGCCAAGATATAGCAAAATAAAAAGCAGATGGGATAAAGCATACTTAGAGGTCTACCAGCAACCAAACTTCCCAGAAAAATGAGAGCAGCAACATTGGCAGCCACGATCGCGTTTCCCAGAATACCGCTGTAGGTTAATATGTGGGAATAATTCCAGAGCAAAATGGTACTTACCGCGACAAGGATAAAGGGATAAAGTCCTAGGGGAATTGCTACAAGTAAAGCACCAGTAAACAGTCCTACCGAAGAACACCAAGCTTGTTGAGGTGAAAGGAGCCCCGATGGCAAAGGTCGTTCGGGATGGTTAATTTGATCTTGATTTACATCCCGATAATCGTTGATCGCAAAAGATGCTGAGGTCATGCAGATTAAGACAGTTGTTGTCAGCAGGTATTGCTGGAATGGAGTTACTGGATTGAGAGCATAAATCGTGACACACTCTGCCAAAGCAGCAAGAATACCGAGTGTTGGTCGGAAAAGTTGGGCAAAAGCGCGAAGTACACTTCTCCTATCATTAGAGTTGGGAGATGAGGGAGTAATAATCATGATTCTCCTCCACAAGTAGAACTACACGAAGATATCTACTTCAAATTCCATTATTTCTCCCTATGCTCTAATTCTACCATCCGATTATAAGTAACCGATCTGGTCGGCTCTTTACTGAATCAAAATACTGCGTCGCTCTTAATGAGAACATAAAGAGTCAAATGATAACGCCCCGGTTCACCCGTGTCAGGTAACTTTTCAATTCTAGCCAGAAGTCTCCCGTTTCATCGGGTGCAACCGGAAAGTTAGGCGGCGATCGCAGATGTACGAGAAACAGTCATAGTTCTGAGCAGAATAAATGCTGGGTTTCCTTGCGTCAACCCAGCCTACAGCAATCAGCGATCTCACTTAGAGAGAGTTGAATCTGGTCGGTCGATCCCTAGAATGCAAATAACGAGTTTTATTATCACCAAAAGATAATCAGGGTTATCACGAGAGCATTACCCAGAAACACCAATTGTTGAACCAAGCCAACTTGACAGTCAATTAATGTTTCAATTCGTAATCTGTTGCTATATCTACATTAAAAGAAGGTAATATAGAATTATAGAATCGCATATGATCGGACAGTAATTAGCATCTTGTTAGAAGAGATTTTTCTAATACCAGAAAAATCTAGTGTTAAGGGATCGTTATTGTGCGCCAGCGACGAGACAATCAGGCCTTAAACATAGAACAACAGAATTCTCTGAAATAACAAATAGCAAAACTTAAAAACAAAAACTGTTCTTAGTAGAAGCTCTAGCCTAAGCATCAAAAATCTTTGCTTTTATATTTGGAGGACGATAAGATGGCGAAAGTCAAAACTATTGCTCACAGAGGGCATCAGGGATTTTACCCTGACAACTGCCTTGAGGGGATTGAACACGCCATCAAGAATGGTTCAAATCATCTAGAGTTAGATGTTGCCAAGACAACAGATGATAGACTCATACTTGCCCATTGGGCGCTGAATCTAAACTCAACCAACATTCTAGATTACTGCAAACCTAACGATCCTAATGACATGTGCTCTGGAAAATATAGAGAAGACACAATTAATAAGGCAATTGCTCGTTTTTGCAATGGCTCGAAGCAGGATCAAAGGTGTATAGTCGCTAGGAAGCTTCAAAAAATAGTAAAAGGCGAGAAAAGAATATCATTACATGTGGGCAAATTTAAACTCAAAGAACTACAACCAAAGCTAAGCCTAGATTACGAAAAGGACTATATTGAATTTTTGGGAAAGGGTACATCTAAGGGGTATTTATATCCATTCAGGGCAACTCATGGAAATTCTTTGAAAGAAAAACCTACAATTCCCACCCTTGAAGAAGTCATCGAAAAAATAGTTAAAACTATAAATTCGAACAAAAACAAAATCGGCAAGGTGACGATTGTGCTGGACCTTAAGGCTCACCCATTCATATATGATAATGTCAAAAAGTTCAATGATGGCTGGCAGAAAATGGCAGACAAACTAATGCAACTTATAAAAGATATGAGGAACATTAGTGATAATAAGTTCAGAAGAACATTCAGAAACAAAGTCAAAATTCTATATTTCTCAAGAACACACCAGTTATTAGAATATCTTCATAGAGTCTATAAAGTGAGTAGAAGAAATTTAGGACTCACCTTAGTTTCAGAAAGAGAGGGTTACCAGCTCGAGTTATTATTGGGTTCAGACCCCAGTCTAATAGATGGAAAAATGAGAGAGATATTGCACACACCAATAGTAGATACTTTAAAAAATAAACCCGAATTAAGTCACTATATTGGAATTATTGCAGGCGACCACACGTTAACAAAACAGGACATTGATTTCATTAGGAGACCCACTTGGAAAAAATGCCCAATGCAGGTTGTTTGGTGGAGTCGCGAAGAGGGAAGGAGTCCCTTTCGGGATGAGCTGCATCCCTCCCATCCAGATCATGCGAAGGCATATGAGGATTACAAACATCAGTTAGAGTGTGCAATTCTACGCGGATTCACATATCTTCTCGGTGATTATGATGGTGTTGCTCGGAAAGCACTTGCGGAACTTGGATATATCTAATTTTTGTGAATAGAAACAGGGATTGATTAGAGCAATAAGCGCCAAGATACTTATGGGCTCAAAAGCCTTCTTAAGGTGGAGCGCTACCCCACGATTCCTTACCCACCAAGCATTCCAAATTTCAGCACCCTTTCGAAGCCTGCCCAGCAAATCGAAATCATCAAGCCTTGCTAAAACGGTGGGCAATGTGAATCTTCTGCTATTTGCGCAGATTAATCTGTGAGGATTTTGAGAAGCGATCGCTCCTTTGATTTCCAATTATGCTTAAAGCCAATTCAGAATTTTAGAAGTTTTTTGGGAAAGCGATCGCATACTGCTTTTCCGTCGATGAACCTTGCCGTGAAGGGGCAGTGCCTTATAGATATAATCCTCTGCGGGTATTAGTTAATAAAAGTCACATCATTAATTTGGTTAGTTAAGCCACAGATAAAGCAGTAATCTCGGTCAAAGCTGTTAACAAACGATCAATCTCATCGAGAGTATTGTAGTGAACTAGTCCAATGCGGAGTAATCCGCCACTGGATTCGATGCCTAAACGTTCAGTCAGTCCGAGAGCATAAAAGTTGCCATGCCAGGTAAAAATACCACGATCGCCTAACGCCTTAGCCACAGCATAGGGACTTTGCCCTTTCATTCTGATACCAACGGTGGGAGTACGCCAAGCAAAGTGCTTAGGATCGCGAATGCCATAAAAAGTTAAACCAGGAATTTCTAACAACCCTGTTATTAAATATTTGCACAACTCTTGTTCATATTCTTGAATTGCAGTCATTGCTTTAACTATGGCAGTGCGACGATTTTCCGCAGAGGGAGAAATCTCATACCCTAGATCAGCCAGATAGTTGATTGTAGCTACTAATCCTGCCAATCCTTCAAAATTGAGAGTTCCTGTTTCCCAACAATCAGGAATTCCTATGGGAGCAGGTTTCACTCTATAAGGGCGCAGTCGGTTTAAATGTTCCTGTTTGCCATAGAGAATACCTACATGAGGACCAAAAAATTTATAACCCGAACAAACTAAAAAGTCACAATCTAAGGCTTTGACATCAATTAAACCGTGAGGCGCATAATGAACAGCATCGATAAAAACCAGGGCATTAACCGAGTGGGCGATTTTTACTACTTCTGCCACATTGTTAATTGTGCCAACCGCATTTGCAGCATAGCCCACAGCTACTAATTTTGTCTGTTGATTAATTTGCCTTTTCAAGTCAGCCAAATCGAGGGTGCAGTCTTCTAAATTAAGATCGATAGTCCGAATGATAACCCCTTCTGCTTCTAATGCCACCCAAGGAGAAACATTGGCATAATGATCCAACTTCGTTACGATAATTTCATCTCCTGGTTTTAATTCTCTTGCGATCGCTCTACTCAAGGCAAAAGTTAGGGTAGTCATGTTGGCACCAAAAACCAGCTCATTGCGATCGCATCCCAAGAAATCACTCATCGCTAAACGAGCCGAATGAACTAGTTGATCGGTTCTAATACTGGTAGCAAAAGCTCCGTGAGCATTAGCATTAGATTCTCTGAGATAATTGCTCATTTCTTCTATAACTAAGTTAGGAACTTGTGTACCACCTGGTCCATCAAAAAAAACTACAGGTTGATGATTTATTTCTTGCTGTAATGCTGGAAACTTAGCACGTATCTTTTTCTGGTCTAAAAAAGCCATAGCTGACTCCTATTACTTATTAAGCGAAGCGTTACTACTACTCCACCAACTCTGTTTTGAGGAATAAGTTTCGGTGAAAATTCTCCCCAACTTCCCTATCTTGCCTCAACCCATCATTTCTGTTGTCAATTAAAGGTTTCTAAGGCATAATCAGTAATGCAATTAAATCCTTTTGGGGTTAATGTTTTTTGCATAATAATCACCTCTCTATCTTGCTTAGAAAATCTCCCTAAATCTTAAATAGAGTAGAGAACAATCATGCAACATGAATCTACAGAATTTAAAATGAGATTTTTAGTAATAAAAAAAGGTAATTTAAAAAGGGCAATTGTTCAATATCTATTTTCTACTTTAGTAATTATATTTTTAGATTAAGATTAATTTTTTGACTCTATTTTAGTTGCTTTACTAAAGGTAACTATTTATAGATTGTGTTTGATGGAGTGTTTTAAATTATCTTCTTTGACTTTATTATAAAATTGAATATACAAAAAAAAACATAATTGTAATGTTTATTCAATAACTCTTCTTCTTATCCGCCATGTAAAATGAGATAAAGTTATAAAAAAAACAAAATAATTTTATTTACTAACATCAGGTTTTAAAAAATGCTGGCTGGTTTCATCGCGATGTTTTTTCAAGTATTTAATAAATGGCGTGCCTCCCCTCCCAACTAGTGTCATTCTTCTGTACCATATCTCAACTAAATCTGGGTAATATACTAAAAAGTTAGAAAAATTATCAAATCTTTTTAGTTTCTCTGTTTAACTTCGATTTATTCTCATAATAATATCTATATGTACAATTTTTCATAATGACAGATAAATTTTTACAACTAGACTCCAAGCTGTTTAATTATATTCAATCAGTATCTCTTCGAGAGCCAGAAATTTTAACTCAACTACGACAAGAAACCAGTAAACTCCCTGGAAGTATTATGCAAATTGCTCCCGAACAAGGACAATTTATGGCATTATTAGTGCAGTTAATGGGAGCAAAAAAAACTTTAGATATTGGAGTTTTTACAGGATATAGTTCCTTAGTAGTAGCTCTAGCATTACCTGAAGATGGTATGCTAATAGCCTGTGATGTAGATGAAAAAGCTACTGCTGTTGCCCAACGTTATTGGAAACTAGCGCAAGTAGAAAATAAAATTCAACTTCATCTTGCTCCTGCTTTAGAAACTTTAGATAAATTAATTGAAACAGGAGAAAGTAATAGTTTTGATTTTGCTTTTATTGATGCAGATAAAAGAAACTATG
>JASJDF010000195.1 GCA_030065715.1 Xenococcaceae cyanobacterium MO_188.B19
ATCCTTAATATAGCTGGGTTTCAGCTGATTTTACATCTTCGATGTAAAATCAGCGTCTGGCAAGGCTTTCACCCCTTTTTGATGGGTAAAAATTGTCTAAGTCCCGTTAGTAGTTCAAAAAGAATTAATTTTGAAAAAATAATGAATATCAACCCCGAAGAATACGCCTCTTTAGCTCGCACAATTGCCCGAAGAGTGGGATTTGGTTTGATTTTTGTTGAATGCGACGATAATACTGCACAAGATATCGTCTGCCAAAAAATCCACGAAGATTTTCCTGATATTGTGCAAAGTTTAACAATATCTGAGCCAATTGATAGTCTTTACGATATTTTAGAAGAAAAATCAAAGCTTAATTCTTGCGAAATACTTACGATACAAGGATTAGAGCTTTCTATTCTCAAGTACGAACAGGATACTTTCGGTAGTACTTCCTACGATAGCGAAGAAAATCGTCGAACATTTCATAAAAGTTTGCAAGGTGTTCCTAGATTTTTGGGATACCTGAATCTCCAAAGGGATAGATTCAGAGACGATTTTAATGTTTGCTTTGTTTTCTTGGTGACAAAACTCGAAGTTGACTACTTTATTAATCGCGCTCCTGATTTCTTTGATTGGCGTAGTGCTTTAGTTAAGTTTTAAAAATCTAGAATAATATGAGAACATCCCCACTCGACTAGCAATCAGGATGGGGATGCTTTGAAATTATTTCAAGAAATAATCTCGTCTCGATTTACACTCCAGTAATATAACAAATATGACTCACAGTAACGATAACAATAACAGCGATCGCTTAACTCGAATTGAGGCTCTGGTTGAATCTAATGCTCGTGCTATTCAAGCAATGATGGAACAGCAAGCAACAGATCGTCTCAATCATGAATCAAGAATGGCTCGTCTAGAAGAAAACTTGATTCAAACTAGACAACTGATGGCAAATCACGATCAACGAATCACACTCTTAGAAAATGTTTCTTCTCGTCTTACAGAGCTTCAACTTTCCCTTGCTGGTATTTTGAGTAATCAAGCTCAAAACTCTCCCATTGTGCTTCAAAAACTCGATAATATTGAGAATAAAGTTGACCAAATCTTAGACCGTAATCCAGAGTAATCAAAGTGTCGAGTACTTCACAAGAGATAATTCAATCTACAACGACATTAACGTTAATGTCGTGATGCTTACCCTATAATTAAAACGACATTAATATTTAGTGTTGTTTTAATTATAGTTATAGATAACTATGCCAGTAATCACAGCTTTCTGTAGTAGTGGAACAGGAAAAACTACTTTACTTACTCATTTGGCTTACTATGCAGCAACTAATAATATTTCCACAGCTTTGATTGAATTAGATAATCGTAATAGCCTGAAACGTTGCTGCGGTCTTCCTAATTCTGAATTTACTACCAGTAATATTTTTGATTCGGCTTTTAAAGGAAATTATGATTTTTTACCCCTTTGGGAGTCCCATCTTAAAGGAAAAGCCGAAGTCTGCCAAACTAATAGAGAGAGTCTATTGGAAACTGAAAAGTTATTAGCTACTAAACCTCTGGGGATACTGAAACTTAAAAAAGTTCTTAAAAAATATAAACTCCCACATCAATTAATCTTACTAGATGCGCCTGGACAAGAAGGAGTAATGAGCGAGTCAGCATTATTAGCAAGCGATTATGTAATCCTATCAATTGAAGCTACTCCCAAAGCTATGATGGATGCGGTTCGTTTCGTACAAATCTTATTTAATTATGAAGAAGAGTATGATGTGGCTATTCCTGAAATTTTAGGCATTGTTGTTGGCAGATACAATCATGAATCCTCTAAAGCTAGGGATATTATGGAGCAGTTACCTGATATTGCCGAAGAAATTGGAACAATACTCTTTAGTCCGATCCGCCATAGTAACGAATTTTTGAATTGTTATGATTTGGGAATTCCTTTACATTTATATCGTTCAGGACACAATGCAATACATGATTTTGACATTGATGGGAATGTGTTCAAAGATATGAGTGACAAAAAACTTCGCAGTTTAGATAGAAAATTCTATGGGTCTTTACCTGCGATCGCCAAAACTATAGTACAAATTGTCAAGCATGGGTAGAAAAAAAGTTGATTACTTAGAAAGTTTCAGTAATGTTACCAGCCTCAAGAAAAGCAAAGAATTAGAGACTGCTAGGGCTAGAATTGAAGAATTAGAAAAAATCAGACAACAACTGGAAGAACAGCTCAAGAATTCTGTAACTGAGTCTTTTTTTGAGGTTCATGATGTCTCTTTAGACAAGATTGAAGTGAATCCCAACCAACCAAGAAAATCTTTTTTTGACGTGGTTGAGATGAGAAACTTGTTACTTACTCAAGGTCAGCGACAACCAATTATTTTGGTAAATATTCCAGGTCATGATAAATATATGATCTTTGATGGGGAAAGAAGATATCGTGCTAGTATCATGCTGGAACTGAAGACAATAAAGGCTTTTTTTATTCCCTATAATCCTGACACTTTTGATTTAGATGTACTAATCACTGCTTTAAATAGAAAGGAAATCAATGCTCTTGACGAAGCTGAAAGTTTAATTAAAATTATTCAGCGATCACTTACTTTGAAGCCCTTAGAGATAGCTAATAAATTAAGTGCTTTTATTTCTTTTTTGCGTCGTCAGAAAAAACTGGAGTATCTTTCAGGATTAGCAACTGATTTCGAGAAAAGAGAGTTCTACAGTCAGAATATTGGATTTAGGAACGAAGAAGAAAGTAGAATTTGTTTAGATATTATAGATTTAGGTCGTTCTCCTATAAGTGTTTCTAGTAATAACTTTCCTCTTTTAAAATTAACTGAAGATTTAAAAATAGGAATTAGAGAATATGGTCTAAACGATAATATTGCTATGAGTTTAAACTTAATTAGTTCAAATTCTAAAAAATTACAAGGCAAGATATCGGAGTCAGATTCTCTTAAAATTCGTCAAGATTTGATGTCTGAGATTATAGAGCAGAAACTATCTATTCGTTCTGCCAAAAAATTAATTAATCAGAGAATATCTAAAATTTTAGGTGTGGAAACACAACCCTCAAATCAAACTTTTAGTTACTTAGATCGAATTAACATAGATAAGTTATCTGACCAAGAGCGAATGGATTTATTGAGTAAGTTAGAAAATTTGGTGAGTATCTTGAAAAACTAAAACAAACTACCGACTCAACCCAAAACTATGGGGCTTGAAGGTCGAAGAGTTTTTCTGATCTCGATCGCCGACTCAAACTTATCGGTAACATATTCTCTTGCCGTTGCCAGATAATCTGACATTGGCAAGGATTTTTTCAAGTCCAATACTGTATCGCTCTGAGATAAAACTTCTGCCACGCGATGAAGCTGATTTTTAGAGTTACTCTCGTTGTCAATGACGAGCATTGCCACACCCATATCTACTGTTTCAGGTGATTCATTCCGATAATTAGGATTTGAGCGAACCAGGCTTCTTAACTGCTCGTATTCCTGCCTGAATCCTTGTTGGATAACTTCTTTTTCCGCTAACTCTTCGGCAATCTTCGGTTTTAAGCCTTGGAAGAATTCTACGTCTCGTTCAGTTAACTTGTCGGGTTGGGATTGCCACTGACCATTAACTTTCTGGGCTTCTAACAAAGTAGCACCGTTGGCTTTTGAGAGGATTAGAACATTGTTTCTCCAAGCAGCGTTATATATTTTGCCCTCGTATTCCTCACTATTTTTTACTCTCAAGAAATCATTAACGATGGGGGCAACAATTGAAGCTCTTGATTGTTCTATGGGGGGTTTCGTTACTACTTTAGGTGCAGGTGTAGATTCAGGTGTAGCTCTGGTTATAGGTTCAACCTTGTTATTCATTTCCTGTTTTTGCCAGGGGTAAACTACCGTATTGAGATCGACTTTGAGATCGGCAGTAGTAGCAGGAGAACGAACCAAAGTTACTGGCAGAACTTGACCCGCAGTTATTAATCCTTTAGCTTCTACTGCTTTAGTACTATCTTTGTCTAGAATGCCCAGTCTTTTACCATCTAACAGTGCGACGGGTTTCTTTTTATTATCAATCCACTGCCAATCTAATTTAATTTTGGTTGATTCTCCTTTCCAATCTACATGAGGATATTTACCATTCTTGATTTGAGTTATTTTGATGGTATTGCCCTTGGGAGTCGTAGCCATAACTGACGCACCAAGAGGAGTAGTGATGGAGGCTTCAAACTTTGTTCCTACTTGGAAAGAAGATGATTCATCACTTAGGGGGGCGAGGGGTTTACCTTCCACCAATACCACTTTATCACTGTGGCTCTTGTATTTTCGTTCTGGGTTCTTAACTATTTCACAATTAACGGTTTCTCCATGCCAAATTTTATCCTTGTAATCGCCAGAATAAAGAACTCCCACAACTTTCAAGTCCATCACAGGATTTTTCTGAAGCTGTTTGACAACCTCATCGGGAAATAGATTCAGAGCCACAGTAGCTTTCTTGTTGTAGGTTCTGTCACCTTTATTATGAGTTACATACCAAACAGCAGAAGCGATCGCGCTTTGTTGAGATTCAGGAGTTTCTTGTCTAACTTTCTCTAGGTAATCAGAAGCCTCGGCAAACATAGCTTTAACCTGAGCTTTGCTGATGCCTGAATCTAATGATACTGCTGCACCCCTGAGACTATGCCCAGGCTTTAGTCCAAACTCTTTAACCTGTTTGGCACTAACAATGCCAATATCTCGATCGATGCCTTCTTGTCGAATTAATACTGCCCTGAGAGTCCCTTTTTCTCCTTCTGGATTATGTCTAATGCCAATATCTAATTGCTTAGCTTTGTCTATTAAGTGAATTGATTTAAGCTCACTGACTTCAACGGTTTTCCCACTAGTAGCAGATGTGACTTTTAAGACTGGTTGCTCTGATTTTTTCTGAGCTTCCATTGCCCTGCCAATCAAGCCATTGTAGGTATTCTTGATGACTTTGGCTCTTTGTTCCTGGGCTGAAGTAAACGGTACATCCTCAAACAAAGGACGAAATGAGGGAGTAGGGGCTTCTTTTAGCTGACTGGTTTTAAACGTCTTGTTAGTCTGCTTGATCATCAGGTCGATGGGAGAGCGACCATTGCTCTTCATCGCCCGATCCAAATAAGCTTGGGGGTTCTTCTTGTCATACAACCACTGGGGGTATTTGTACTTACCGATCGCATTGAGAGTGTTAAGAAGTTGATCATCGGGTCTAGCTGCACTCTTGGGTCCATCGACAGCAACCTGTAATTCATTACCCAAGTCAGCTACCAAGTCAAAGTTAATAGTTCTGAGGTTTTCTAATCCTTGTTCTATATCCTGGGGTGATGCTTTGGGGGGAAAATTGGCTAATTGATTGATTCTACTCAGATATTTCTCAGGGATGGTAATCGATTCATCCTGTAATACCCCTTGCATCTTCTCGGAGATGTTTCTGAGATAGATAGGTTTCTGTTTATCGGGCAAAGCATAAGTTTCCCAACGATTAGAAACTGCTCTTTGTATCTGATTAGCGATTAATCCTATCTTATTTTCAGCAGCCGATAAAGCTATTTCTTGAAACGTCCCTTTATAAGCTATCTTGTCTTTTTTAACGATATCGGGGTATCTGTTCTGCTCTAAGTTATATTCCTTGACTTCTGCTGCCAGAATTGGATACTTATCAGCAGTTTCAAAGGCAATTCTGTCTCCATCAAAATCCGCCTGAAGTGAGTGGGCTGCTGTATTTGGATTGATATGAACCACGCCCTGGAGATGTTTAACTTCTGGGAGATGTCTATTTTTGAGAACTATGACACCGTTGGAGTTGATGAGGGGCGATCGCGTTACGATAACTTCTTTGCCTGGGGGAATGTGGGGGATACATATCTCGTCTTCTTTAAGTTTTAAGCTTGGTTGTGCTAATCCTGCTTGGAACTTGATGGCTCTGCCTGTGGCTATATCCTTCCATTCGTTCCTGACGAATTTGTTTAAACTATCGACTATTTTAGGGTGTTCTGTGATTTTGCCGTGAATATCTGCCTTAAGTAGCTTATAGAGCGTCCAGTCTTGTTCTGCTGTATTTTGTACTTCTAAATCTTCATCACCAAAGGCTTGGTCTATTACCTGATCAAATCCTTCTAGAGAGGCGTAGTTGAAGTTGCTCTCATCTAGTTCATCAACTCTCATCGCTTCTTTACGTCGCTCGTAAACTTCGATGAAATGTTGGGCTAATTGTTGAGGGGAAGATTGTTTTGCTGCTAATTTTTTGGCTTCTCTATCTAATCTAACCAAAAGTTCTGAGGAAACTGCCTTTGGGTAGTTGACTAAAACCTGAGTTCCCAAGCTTTGTTCTCCATATTGAGCGAGGGTTTTGATACCGATTCCTACTGTAAAGCTGTACTCTCCTGGTTCTATCGGGTCATATCCTTCTTTTCTTCCTTTAAAGGTACTGGTGGGCAAAATAAGATCGTAGCCAGTTTTAGCAATTAACTTGCCTTGTTCTGAACGTCTCGTAAGAATTCTAGCCCCACTGAGGTTATCTAATGCTGCTGGTGCTAATGTTCCCTTGCCAATTCTATATACTGGACTTTCTTGCTGTGGTTTGATTCCCAAACGAAATTGAAAAGGAATTTTTATACTTCCAGTTAATCGCTCCGCCGTCTTCAGATCAATCTTCCCGTAGCAGTCACCAACTAAGTTTTTAGCTGTTTCTGGTGGCATGATTCCACCATTTGCCCCTGTCTCATCATTAACAATTAATACTCTGGCATTGATCTCTTCAAAACTTTGACAAGGGGTGAATACCAAAGAACCATATGCTGCTGCATCTGATTGATTTGGATATACTAATCGACGTACTTCATCATTCCCAAAATACATCCTCTCCCCAGACGCAAACTGTAATGTTTTATCTTGGTAGGTATCTAAATGATCGGGAACAGTTATATCTTGGTAAGTTGAGCCGATGGTAAATTCTGTATCAGGAAACAGATATTCAGCAAGAGAATTTTTAATATCTTCTTTGATATCTAAATCTTGTCTAGTTAAAGTATCGAAATGTTTAACTTTTATGCTCATTTCTTACAAACTAAAATAACTATAGAAAAATATGAATGAATCTAATTTTACTTTTTATAATTCTGATGGCTCGCTAACTTCAGAGTATCGTGAGTGGTTAAGAAAAAATGGTTCATCTGAAGCAGAAATAAATGGTATTGAAGAAGTCAATATGCTTGATGTCAGAGTAGAAAAAGAACAAGCCCATTGGAAAGAGCAACACAGAAAAGACGGGGAAGAATGGGATAGACAATACCAAGCCCGAAAACAAGAAGAAGAGAGATTAGGAATTACCCCTGTTGTAGAAGTATTATATAGCTCCCCAGACAAAATCGATGTAAATTCAATGAATCCTTCACAAAGGAGAACATATGAGATGAGTGGATTGAGTACTGAAGAGCTATTATCACAGGGTTATATTGAGCCTACTGATTTACCCAGTCGGAGTTACAACAACGATGACCAGGAAGATGAAGATTACATTCCAAAAGATACTCCTCCAGAGATCGCTTTTTAGTGGGATGTGTCCATAATTGTGGACTATTTTTGCTTATTCCGACCTAGTACTTTTCGCAGATATTCCACGTTATACCCTCGATTTACCGCAGATTCCCAATTTTCCCAATTACCCGATAGCAATACCCATTGTTCACCCTCTCTAACTTCTGCGCCCTGACAGTATCCCAATTCCCGCGCTAACTGATACCAATATCTAAACAGTGATTGAGAATCTTCAGTACTGCTAACTTCAGAAGCCCAATTCTGTTTTAGAGCCTGAACGAAATAACCAGCAGGGTTGGAAACATGACCATCTCGCTTTCTGGCTTTAAGTAAGGCGACCGCCCTCTCCACATTCTCCTTCTGATTTACTTTAACCACCTTAACGACAGTTGAATTAATTCCCACACCCAAACTATCCAACTGATCCAAGTGAGTTTTCCACTCTTTATTAATTACTTTTATACTACACTTCGCGGAACTTGCTTCAACACCATCCAATGCGTTACCAGCACCAGAATTCCCTTTTAAATCCTGTTTAAGACCAGTAACCTGTGATTGAGATACTTTAGCTTCTGGCTCACCGAGAGGCTCAATTATTTCATTTTCAGGGGAAGCAGCAACAGATTGCTTTGCTGTTTGATCTTCTAGTGATGTTTTCTCTGATTCCTTATATGAGTTGTGAGCAGTCCTCACCTCAATCTGCTGGATAGTCACACCTTGATCTGTGTTATTACACAAATCGGAGTTTTCAGTAGTTTCAGCCGTTTTTGCTTCTGTTGATTCTGTGCCTAAAAATCCATGTAGTCTATCGTAGTTTAATGTGTAGTGGTTGGTTTGATTCCATTCTTTGGCACGGTATCTGATTACTTTAACTATCTCAAGACTTCTCAATAAATTCATCGCTTGGCGAAATTGCCATACTGATAGCCATTTGAACTGTTCTCTGACCCAAGATTCAAATGAGTTATAAACCCATTTCACGCCATCGATGACAATTCCAACATTTTTCTGAAGCCAATAATGGAGTTGTTGAATGATTACAGCAGCGTTAATATCGCCTAATTTAGATGCTATTTCGGCGGAGAAATGCCGATTATCTAGGGGGGAAGTAGTTAAGATATTACTCATGTTTCACCTCCTCTAGTTTGAGTTTTCATTTTGGTTAAGGGGGAATATTGGGTTATTGGTGGGGTGCAAAATTAAAAGCTTTTTCTGCTTGGAAAAGAAAGTCCGTGCATGATACCGCTTCGCATATATTTATCCTCTGGCTAAGTCCAGTCAGTTAAAAGCGCACCAGAAGAAGTAGTGAAGAGGGTTAATTCTTCACCTGGTTTGATTGGGGTTAATGGGCAAAGCCAAGAAGTTAAAGGCTTTCTTTTTTCCAGTAGCAGTTACTTAAGTTGTTTATCCATCACAAATAAGATGGCTTGGTCTAATAGATCCAAGTCATTGAAGCCATAGACATTAACCATGCGAGTAGTACCGCCAACAAACTGCTCTCTTTGGATAGGCTTAGTTCCATGACGCTGTTGATAAAGTCTGCTGGCTTGCTTCCCAATCTGTTGTAGCTGACTATTTCGAGGACGGTAGCCCAGTTCGATGGCACGGTCTGAAACAGGATACTCTAGCCTTGGTTGAGTTTGAGTTATTGTTGTGGACGATGGCTGTAGTTTATCTCCTAGTAAAATATTGCGAATTTGGTCTTTGAGTTGAACTTCGGTTCTTTTATCCCATCCGCCAAGCTCATTGAATAAATCCATTCCTAATTTGATGGTTTCGAGTCTTTCTTTGGCTGATGGCAGAGTAGGAGCGTTAGAATTTTGATTTACTTGAGCAGGGATTACTTTTTCTACTGCATTTAGTAAGCTAGTTCTTACTGCTTTGGCTACTTCTGAATCTCTCATTAACATTCCTGCACGTAAGACCGAGCGAGGAGTCCAGACGGTTACTTGGCTAGTTTTAGATGGTAGTGACCAGAGATCACGAGCATCCTTTAAAGCTTTACCCCTTATAGCTTT